>JBKJVA010000178.1:0-4204 GCA_046589675.1 Usitatibacteraceae bacterium | reverse complement strand
CGCGCGATACGACAAGATTCACCTGTTCAATCTTGCCCTCGGTTCGGAAAATTATTCCGAAGAACGCACCATCGAGCCGGGCGACAAAGTCGTCGTCGTCGAATCTCCATACGGTCGTATTGGTCTCTCGATCTGCTACGACCTGCGCTTTCCAGAGCTTTATCGTGCGATGGGTGATGTGGACATCATCGTCATTCCGTCGGCCTTCACCGCCACCACCGGTAAGGCCCACTGGGAGCCACTGATCCGCGCACGCGCGATCGAAAATCTGGCTTATGTGATCGCCCCTGCGCAAGGCGGATTTCATGTGAATGGCCGCGAGACACATGGCGACTCGATGATCGTCGATCCCTGGGGCGTGGTGCTGGATCACTTGCCGCGCGGTTCAGGCGTTGTGGTCGCTGGTGTGAATCCACATTATCAGCAGACCATTCGCAAGAGCCTGCCTGCGCTCACCCACCGGACGCCCGGCCTGAAATCGTAAAGCCGGATTTGTGATTGGCACTGGCATTTTTGCAGACCATTGCTAAAACTCAAGCGCTGGCGCGGTTATTAGAAGATAAATACCTGAAAAAGCGCGCCAGTGCTAGCAGCCTGTCGGACTTAAGGAATCGAAGCGAAAAATGAGATGGGCGCGGGCAGAATTTCACGCTTTCCAGCGCCAATGGTTGTTCCATTGGCGCTGGAAAGCGGGGAATTATGCACCGGCCAGGTCATTTTGCAGCCGATTTCCCTTAAGTCCGACAGGCTGCTAGAGGACTGCCTCTTCGCGCTCAACCACCGGAAAGCTCGCGGTGAGTGTGGTGCCCTGGCCGGCGGCTCCACGGATATCGAAGCTGCCACCCAGCGCAACGATTCGTTCGCGCATGCCGAGCAAACCATGCGACATGGAGTGATGTTGTTGAGTAGTGGCAAGGCCAACGCCGTCATCGGCCAACTGCAGTCTCCATACTGATCCGTCGCTGGTCAGGTTGATGGTCACCCGCTTCGCCTTTGCGTACTTCATGACATTGGTTAGCGCTTCCTGACAAATACGATAGAGGGCCGTGGATTGCGCCGAGGTGAGATTAAGCTCGCCCTCGGGCAACGAGATTTCGCATTTCACGCCGCAGCGCTCGCAAAATTGGTCGACCATTGCGCGCAAAGCCGCTTCAAGTCCGATATTGTCGAGCAATGTCGGGCGCAGATCTTCAATCAATCGCCGGATGAACTGGATTGCACTATCGATGGATGCTAATGCCCGCTGCAGGCGGGCGACAGACTTCTCGTCGCTACGTTTGGCGGCCGCATCGCGACCCATCAGAATGTCCATTTTAATCGCCGAGAGCGTACCGCCAAGTTCGTCGTGCAGTTCGCGGGCGACGGTCCTGCGCTCCTCCTCCTGGACACGCAACAAATGCACCGTCAGCGCCCGCAGTTCGGCGGCGCGCTGCACAACCTCGGATGCGGCCACTGCCGCGCGCTCGTCGTGTCTCACCACGTCGGCAATATCGCGGTTTATTTCGCGCGCCATGCCACGCATAATTGCCACGGCACCCGCCAAAATCATGAGCGCGTTAATGAACAGGATGACTGCAAAGCCCCAGCGAATGGCCAATTGGATTTCAGCGTCCCGCGTTACCCTTGCCTGAAGTACGCGTTCTTCCTGGGCGAGAAGGTAGGCAACTTTTTTGCGGAATTCCGCCATCAACTGCTTACCATGATCGCTCATCACAATCACGCGCGCGGCATCTTTTTGGCCCATTTTGTGTGCAGCGATGGTTTTGTTGAGATCGATCATTTTTTCCAGCGCAATCGTGCGCACCTGATCGGCGAGGATTTGCTGTGGCGGATTGTCCGCAACCATCTCATGCAATTTTGCGAGCCGTGAACTGATCTGGCTGTCGTTGCGGTTCAATGGTTCAAGGTAATCATCGTTTGAGGTGTATAGAAACCCCCGTTCCGCGCTCTCGGATTCATACAACATTGCCTGGATGGCAAGCACTTCGGTTGTCACATTGCGCGAATGCACACTTCGTTCGCGCGCTTGTTCAAGTATGGCGATCCCGCGGTCCACCGCCAGCAACGCGCCGAGGTTGACCAGTAACGCCAACGCCAGCAATGCCAGTCCCAGACGCGAAACCAGCTTATTGAAGAGGAAGTCAAAGAGGCAACGTAACATCAAAGTAAAACCTTATCAGCGCATCAGGATTTAGCGCACCAGACTTAAAACGTAATCAAAAAACATCAGACGGCGCTTCCCACGGCAACCTGGCGATTTTGAATATAGCACCGCTGCATCACGCCTGATCTTGCCAGTCCACCGGTGCCTAGCAGCCGAGTGTAAATGCTGCGATGGCCATGGTGTTTAGGCAATTCTCGCAATGGCCTGTCGGACAAACGCTGACTTCTTGAGCTTATCGCGATTTCATGGCGTTGGTTCGAAAATTCTTGCCCGCGTTGGCCATTTTCAGCGTCCGTGTACGTCCTACGCCAAGTCCCATGAGTGTCCGATAACGCGATTTTCACACGCTGCCTAGAATCAATGCATCGACAAAAACCATGTATTCCGACTAGCAAAATGTAGTGACATCGGAATTTATGAACTCACAAATTTACGCCCAAAGGGCCAATTCAATGAAAGTACTCGCCGCCGTCTTCGCTAGCATCGCATTATTGGCAGCCCTTGTGGGATTCGGGATGAACGTACTGCCCATTCTTGCCCAGCTCGGCAGAATCGCCGCCGCCATTGCCATGGCCGGGTTTGCAATTACCGCCGTTGCCTATGTGATGGAAGAATTAATTCCGGCCGTTGCCTTCGAAGCCGCTGACATCCACCCGTAACGCCGGTTGCTGTTCGCACACAACTGTTCATTTGAGGGAGAGAAAATGATACGTATGGATTATCAAGTCGCGCTGCAATATGAGGCGCAGGGACAAAGCGATTTTGTGCTCAATATCTGTCCGGCGCGGACGCGTTCACAACGCGTACTCAATGAAACTCTCAGCGTAGAGGGCGCTACACCGTCCTATACATTTACCGATCCCATTACCGCCAATCGTATCAATCGCTTGTATACGGAAGGTGGACCGGTGACGGTTCGCTATGCTGGAACCGTCGAGCTTGATCACGTCATCGTCGATCCTGCAATGATCGTGGAGTGCGCGCTTAGAAGCATGCCATCCGACGTTGTTCCATACATTTTTCCCAGCCGCTTTTGCCCGTCCGACAAAATGCGAAGTCTCGCGATCGCGTTGTTTGGTAATGCCACGCCCGGCTTTTCGCGGGTCGCCTCCATATGCGAGTGGGTGACGCAACACGTACGCTTCAGTCCCGGTGCATCGGATGCCACCACCTGCGCACTGGATACGTTCGATTCGCGCGCGGGTGTTTGCCGTGACTATGCGCACCTGATGATTTCGATGTGCCGGGCATTGAACATACCGGCGCGCTATGTCACCGGCGTCGATTACGGTGCCGACTCGACACTCGGCCCCCCCGATTTCCATGCTTATGTTGAAGTGTTTCTTGGCAACCGTTGGTACCTGTTTGACGCCAGTGGGATGACGCCCGTGATGGGCTTGATTCGCATCGGTACCGGGCGCGATGCGGCAGACGTATCGTTCGCGACCTTATTCGGCAACGTACAGTGCATGCGGCCCTCAGTGGGGATAGAACTCGTGTCTCGGGACGGCACCCAACTTGAACCTGCAGGCAGTATGAAAAAAGCCGTTTCCACGGCGATGGGAAGCCTTTATTTTCATGCCGCGCAGCAGCCTGCGCATCAAGCGACACCAACGCCGATCATCCCTGCGCCATGGGTTGTCGGGCCACGCATAAACGCGCACCACGCACCACAATTTGGCTAACAGGAATTCACCATGAGTGTCATGAACATTGAACGCACTGCAGCAACCCTCGCAATAGTTATGGCATTCGCGGTTGCGGGCTGCACGGAAAAATTGGCTGTACCCCCTAAAGTGAAGGCACCGACCGCCAAGGCGGCGGAGAACGACCCGCGTGCGAAAGTAATCGGTGTCGAACCGGGTGGACCCGCAAAGGACACGCCGAGCACCGCCTCCACCGCTAAAACCGATATCACCAAGGCGCAGGAATCGAAAGCGATGCCGTTGCCGGGACAGGCAAACGACCACTCAACGCTCTCTCCAATGCCTTCACAAAAAGCCGCCCCTACGGGACGCTAAAAAATTACTGTTGCCGCCT
>JBKJVA010000152.1:0-3909 GCA_046589675.1 Usitatibacteraceae bacterium | reverse complement strand
TGGGCCCTTTGCTCAGGGCGGTCGCGTTTGCTGGCGCAAACACCCGCCAATGCCGATGAGATGCTATGAAACATAAAGTCAAACATCTCCACTTCATCGGCATTGGCGGATCCGGTATGTCCGGCATCGCTGAGGTGCTGATTAATCTCGGCTATACCGTTGGCGGTTCCGATTTGAGCGAGAGCGCAGTCGTCAGGCGTCTGCGCTCCCTGGGGGCAAAGGTGTTGATCGGTCACGTCGCGGCCAATATCGCTGGCGCAGATGTGGTGGTTATTTCCAGCGCGGTGAAAGCGGATAACCCCGAAGTCGTTGCTGCCAAGGCTGCACGTGTGCCGGTCGTGCCGCGCGCGATGATGCTGGCCGAGTTGATGCGTTTCAAGCAGGGTATCGCCATTGCCGGCACCCACGGCAAGACCACCACGACGTCGCTGATAGCGCATGTACTCGGCGAGGCTGGGCTTGACCCGACTTGTGTGATCGGCGGGCGCCTCAATTCAATTGGCTCCAACGCGCGTCTGGGCACTGGCGAATTCCTGGTCGCGGAAGCGGATGAGTCGGATGCGTCTTTTCTTTACTTGCAACCGATCATGGCGGTGGTTACCAATATCGATCAAGACCACATGGATACCTACGAACACGATTTCGAGAAATTGAAATCGGCCTTCGTGGAATTTCTTGAACATCTGCCGTTTTATGGCCTGGCCGTGCTTTGTGTGGATGATCCAAACGTGCGCGACATTCTGCCGCGCTTGAGTAAACCGGTGCGGACCTACGGTATTGCAGACGGAGCCGAACTGCGCGCCGTCAACGTAAGGGCGGCAAATGGAAAAATGACCTTTACGGCAGTCAACAGCAACGACCGTTCCGTGCTCGACGTCGAGTTGAATCTTGCTGGCACCCATAACGTCCTCAATGCACTCTCGGCAATCGCCATCGCCCGGGAAATTGGCATAGCCGATGCGCACATCGCGCGAGCACTCGCCACCTTCACCGGGGTTGGACGACGCTTTCAGCGTTACGGAGAAATTGCCATCGGCTCTGGCGGTGCATTCACGCTGATCGACGATTATGGTCATCACCCCGTCGAGATGGCTGCCGTGCTTGCGGCGGCGCGCGGCGCATTTCCCGGCAGGCGCATTGTGCTTGCTTTTCAGCCGCATCGCTACACGCGCACACGAGACCTATTCGAGGATTTCGTCAAAGTGATGTCTACCGCCGACGAATTGATTCTCGCCGATGTCTATCCCGCAGGGGAAGCACCCCTGGTCGCGGCCGATGGTCGCGCACTTGCCCGGGCACTGCGCGTGGCGGGGAAAGTTGAGCCGCTGTTCGTGGAAACGGCTAATGAAATACCTGATGCGGTGTTAAGCCGGGTACGCGATGGTGATGTCGTCATCACCATGGGTGCAGGTTCTGTGGGTGGGGTCGCGCCGGCGCTCGCGGGTGCCGGGGGCGGGGAATGAATATGCACGAATTCGCCAAACTCGTGCCGACGATTCGTGGTGAGCTTCGGCATGACGAGCCGATGTCGCTGCATGTGTCGTGGCGCGCAGGCGGACACGCGAAACAGTTTTTCAAGCCCGCAGACCTTGCCGACTTGCAGGCGTTTTTGCCAACGCTATCCAAAGCCGAACCGGTGATGCTGGTGGGACTGGGCAGTAATCTTTTGGTCAGGGACGGTGGCTTTCCCGGGACCATTGTGTTGACGACACCCATGCTGCGCGGGCTGGCAGCCGATGCGGCTGACGCAACGATCGTCTGTGCCGGTGCCGGTGTGGTATCTCCGCATGTGGCGAAATTTGCCGCCAAGCACTCGCTGGCCGCCGCCGAGTGGCTGGCCGGTGTGCCCGGCACGGTGGGCGGCGCACTGGCGATGAATGCCGGTTGCTATGGCACCGAGACGTGGGAGCAGGTGGTTGATTGCACGACAGTGGATCGCGATGGCGTGCTCCACACCCGCACGTCGGCGGACTATGAAATCGGCTATCGGCACGTCGCCGCAAAATTTGCCAATGAAGAATGGTTCGTCGCGGTACGCTTTCGCTTCCAGCCGGGTGATGCGTCAATCGCGCAGGCGCGCATCAAAGAGCTGCTTGCCAAACGCATGGCGTCGCAGCCACTGGACAAACCCAACGCCGGTTCGACGTTTCGCAATCCGCCCGGCGACCACGCCGCGCGGCTGATCGAGTCGTGTGGACTGAAGGGCTTCAGCATCGGTGGCGCGCAGGTGTCGAGCAAGCACGCCAACTTTATTATCAACACCGGCACGGCAACCGCAGCCGACATCGAGAACCTGATTGCGCATATGCAAGCGACCGTGAAGGCCCGCACCGGCAAAGAATTGGTCCGGGAAGTGAAGATCGTCGGGGTGGCGGCGTGAGGTTGGGTCAGTATTTTATGAAAAACGTAGATCGTTCACTGGCGCGCTTTTTCAGCCTTTTGTTGTCTGTAAGCCGCACCGGTATTGGAGCTTCACATTGAGTGCAGAAGGCCGACAACTCGGGCGTGTTGCTGTCCTCATGGGCGGGCCAAGCGCTGAGCGCGAAATCTCGCTGCTGTCTGGAAACGGCGTGCTTGCCGCGCTGCGTGAGAAGGAGGTGGATGCGCATGCCTTCGATCCTGTCGTCCATTCGCTGTTTGATTTGCCGCGCGAGAAATTTGATCGCGTGTTTATTGCCTTGCATGGACGGTTTGGTGAAGACGGCACCGTCCAAGGCGTGCTCGAAACGATGAAGATTCCGTACACCGGTTCTGGCGTGATGGGATCCGCGCTGGCAATGGATAAATGGCGTACCAAGCTGGTCTGGCAGTCTGCCGGCATCCCGACGCCGCGCTACCGGATACTCACCGCCAACAGCGACTGGGCAGCGGTAATCGATGCATTAAAACTACCCCTGATCGTGAAACCAGCACGTGAAGGTTCGAGCATCGGCGTCACCAAAGTAATGACTGCTGGCGATTTGCCCGCAGCCTTTCATCTGGCACAGCAACTCGATCCGCTGGTGATCGCCGAGGAATTCATCCATGGGCAGGAATTGACAGCTGCCGTGGTGGGTGACGACGTCCTGCCGCTGATTCGTATCGAAGCCCCGGATGGTGCCTACGACTATCAGAACAAGTATTTCACCGATGTCACCAAGTACCACTGTCCAGCCGGTATTCGGGCCGACGTTGAAGCGGAAATTCGTGCGGCGTCGCTGAGCGCCTTCCGCGTGCTCGGCTGTGTCGGCTGGGGCCGCGCCGACATGATGCTGGCGCCCGACGGGACCTACAGTTTTCTCGAAATGAATACCTCGCCCGGCATGACCAGCCACTCGCTGGTGCCGATGGCCGCGCGCGCGGTGGGCATGAGCTATGCGGATTTGTGTGTGCGGATTTTGCAAACGGCATCACTGAAAAGTTAAGCAGATGCCGCGCCCATCCAAACCCCAACCAAGACACGCGCCGGCACCAGGCGCTCACTACACGCGCCGCCGCGTGCTCGTGATCGCGGCTTCAGTATTTGCGATGCTGGCCGCGGCGCTGCTTGCCACTCTGGTGATGACGAAGCTGCCGAAGACGATCGGCGCATCGACGTTGTTGCCGATTGGAGAAGTGATATTTGTCGGTGACATGCAGCGTGTTGACGCCGCTGAGCTCAAGCGTGTCGCCGGCGGCATCAGAGGCAGCATGCTGCGTACCGATCTGAACGACGTGAAAGCGGCAGTAAAGCAAGTGCACTGGGTAAGAAATGCCGACGTACGACGCCGCTTTCCGGCAACACTGGAAGTCAGAATCGAAGAACACCGCCCGTTTGCAAAATGGATGGTCGGGGATGCAGATGCCCGTGCCCTGGTAAATACATTCGGTGAAGTTTTCGAGGCCAGTTTCGATGAGACCTTGCCAATATTTCGCGGGCCGCAAGGCAGT
>JBKJVA010000019.1:0-5667 GCA_046589675.1 Usitatibacteraceae bacterium | reverse complement strand
AACAGGCTTCACTGGCGATTTCGTCTGCGCGTCCTTCAGAACGCGGTCCAATTGTTCATGCACAGATTGTTCAATCGGACTCTTCATCATCTTGAGCATAAAGCTCAGCGTAATTTCGAGCGTCATATCAGTATCGGATACCGCAAGGATGCCCGTCACCCCTGGACGCGTGAAGTTCAGGGTGCTGCCATTCCAGGTGCCCTTGAGATCGAATTTTTCGCCAAGCTTGTCAGCCATTTGATTGGCAGCGGCGTGTGCGCCCTTCAAGCCCAGCGCGTGTGTGCGTTTGAGTGAGATGTCTGCCATTTCGAATTTCCTCCGGAATCATTTACCGCGTGCTTGCGGACAGTTTACACATTGGGTCAGGTTGGAGCCGTCAAGAACGGTGATTCGTCCTGCAAAATCGCCATTCATCGCGCGGACATTGTTGATGAGTGTGATGTTGGGTATTCTGCCATCAACTTGATAATCTCATGCCCATCTTGAAATCCATCAACGCGTGGTACACCCGCCTCGAAGCAAAGAGTCTCGCCATGCTGGCACCTGTGGAACGTGCCGACATGCGCGCATTCGATGCTTCGTTCCGCCAGCGCCCAAAGCTTTATGTAGCGATTATCGTCACACTCTGGATGGTTTTTGGCGTGGTTGTGAAGTTACTCGCGGGTAACATTGGCTGGTGGGGTGCGCTGGCTCTTAGCGCGGTGATGCTGTTATCGATGGTGGTTGCAGTCACTGGTGCCTGGTTTGGCCCGTCTCGATTCAAGACCGGCGTTAGAAGCATGCTCCTGTTGATAGGCGTTTCGGTGGTGGGCGCGATCGTCGGCGGGCTTGGCGCGAGAATCGCCCAGATGAACACATTCGGCGACGTCGTAGACCAATTCATACTGGTGGCACCAAAAATTCTGGTGGGTGGCTTGATTGCGGGAATGGTCTATGCCGTGTTGATGGTAAGCATCGTGCAATACCGGCGGGGTCAATTGCAACGCCGCAATGAGCACCTCGAACGGCAAGCGAAGCAGGAGCGGATGGGACGGCAATTAGCCGATGCGCGGCTTAAATTGATGCAGGCGCAGGTCGAGCCGCACTTTTTATTCAATACGCTCGCCTCCGTCCAGCAATTGGCTGATCAAAAAGCGCCCGAGGCTGCGTTGCTCACCGCACAACTCATTACTTTTTTACGCGCCGGGTTGGCCAGCATGCGGGAGGATTCGACCACGCTGGCGCGCGAGTTCAAGGCGATAGAAGCTTATCTGCTCATTATGAAAACACGGATGCAGGATCGATTGACTTTCGAGTTGGACCTGCCCGAAAAACTTGGCTGCATCGTCATGCCGCCGGCAATGTTGATTTCGCTGGTGGAAAATGCGATCAAGCACGGTCTGGAGCCGCACCCGGAAGGTGGAAAAATCAGCGTGATGGCGCGACTTGAAAATGAACGCCTGCGCTTGACCGTAAGCGATACGGGATTAGGCATTGGCACGAGTACACCCAGTGTCGGCGGGGGTTTCGGACTGGATAATATTCGCCAGCGCTTACGGGTCCTATACGCCAGTCACGCGCGTTTGATCGTCGGCCACAATGTGCCACGCGGTTTTGTCGCCATCATTGATTTGCCGTTGGACGCAAATATGAAAAAAACCCAAACGATTGCGCGTGAACCGAACTGAAAAGGAGTGGAATATGACAACAGCGTTGATTGCCGAAGACAGCGTTTCAGGGGTTTCGCCGAAGCAAACTGCTTTGCTTCGGTGCCTGAAGCGCGGGCAGGCGCTGCATCGCCTGCCCCATTTTTGCAGGAGTGCGTTATGACAACAGCGCTGATTGCGGAAGACGAACCCCTGATGCGCGACCGCCTGGTCGCGGCGCTGAAGTCGGTATGGCCAGAGCTCGAAACGCCATATATCGCCACGAACGGGATTGAGGCACTCAAACTATGGAGTGCGCACCGACCGGATGTCGCATTTCTGGACATTCGAATGCCCGGCAAGACTGGGCTGGAAGTCGCCGCCGAGATCGGCGACGCGGCACACATTGTATTCATTACCGCCTACGATGAATACGCCGTACAGGCGTTCCAGAATGGAGCAGTGGATTACCTCTTGAAGCCGGTCGAAGTCGAACGGCTTGAAGCTGCGGTTGCACGCTTGAAGAAGCGCCTGACAGCGAAGCCTGTGGACCTGACCGGATTGCTGGAACAATTGCTCAATAAAGGTCACCAGACCGCCGATAACCAGCCCAGCAAACTGAAATGGATTCGCGCCTCGCTTGGCAATCAGACACGCTTGATAAACGTCGACGACGTGTTGTTTTTTCAGTCGGATACCAAGTACACGCGCATCGTCATGAAAGAGTCCGAGGCGCTGATGCGTTCACCGCTGAAAGAATTGGTCGAGGGATTGGACGAAGAGGTTTTCTGGCAAGTCCATCGTGGCGTGATCGTCAATGCCCACGCGATTGATCGGGCGGTGCGGGAAGCACCTGAGAAGCTGATCATCCATTTGAAGGGCCACAAAGAAACACTGCCGGTTTCCCGGCAGTACTATCACTTGTTTAAACAGGATTAATAGGGAACTTCTAAAACCTACTGCGCGTACGAATTTCGTGCCTCCGGTGCTCGCCGTACACCAGGTACGTGTCCGCTCCTCAGCTCGAACTTCGCCCGCTCGCGACGGTTTTCAGAAGTTCCCAATAATTAAACGTTATGACTGGCGCGCCTTTCGGAGCAAAAATGCCTGAAAGGCCGCTCCAGAACTTGATTTTGCTTTCGTGTTAATTATCGATCTTGATATTCGAGTCTTTCACGACCTTGCCCCACTTGGTAATTTCGGCGCTGATGAAAGCAGCGAATTCCTTTGGCGGCATACCACCGACGCTGGCGCCCTGCGTCTCCCAGATTTTCCTGATCTCCGGATCGTTAAGCGCCTTCACATTTTCCGCGTACATCTTGTCAATAATCGGCTGCGGCGTGCCTTTGATGCCCCACAACGCATACCAAGTGGTTACTTCGAAACCCTTGTAACCGACTTCGCCCATGGTCGCCAGATCAGGAAAAGCGGGTGAGCGCGTCGCGCTGGTGACGGCCAGTGCGATCAGTTTCCCAGCCTTGATTTGTGGCGACGAAGAACTTAAGGAGTCGAAGCACAAATCCACCTGCCCGCCGAGAAGGTCCTGCATCATCGGCCCCACGCCTTTGTAGGGTACATGCACCATGTCGATTCCGGCGAGCCGCTTGAATAGCTCCGCCGCCATGTGGTGCGACGCACCGCTTCCTGCAGAACCGTAATTGAGCTTGCCTGGATTGGCTTTGGCGTATTTCACAAACTCATCAACTGTCTTGATGCCTAATTTAGGATGCACGACCAATACATTCGGGACAAACGCAAGAACAGTGATTGGTACGAAATCTTCTTCAAGTTTGTAACCCCGCTTCACGTACAGCGATTCTGCGATGGTGTGGTGGATGGCGCCGACAAAGAACGTGTATCCGTCAGGCGCTGCTTTTGCTGCCACGCCCGCGCCCAACGTTCCGGCGGCACCGCCTAGGTTTTCAATAAAAACAGATTGGCCGAGCGAAATACCGACCTTTGCGGCCATTGGCCGGGCGAAAACATCGGTGCCACCGCCAGCCGGGAACGGATTGACCCACTTGATGGCTTTGCCTGGCCAGGTTTGTGCTCGGGCCGAAAATGCGAGGGGAAGGGAGACTAGGGCAGCAATTGCTGCCTGCAGAAGGGTACGACGTTTCATGAATCCTCCGAGGATGGGTAAAACCGCTCTTCGGCGGTGTTGATAAAAATGCGAAAACTACGCTGCCATTCTAGCCCCAGAACCAGTGCGGGCACAGTCGGCAAGATGTTGCATCGCAGCAGCAGCGCCGCCTTTCCGGTGTGGAACGCCCGCGACATCAAGCCCCATTTCGACTCCCGCCAGCGTGCCAATCAACGTGAGGTCGTTGAAGTCGCCCAGATGCCCGATACGAAATACCTTGCCCTGCAGTTTTGCCAATCCCATGCCAAGCGACATGTCGAAGTGTTCAAGGATAACGTGGCGCAAATTGTCAGCGTCGTGTCCGACTGGCATCATTACCGCAGTGAGAGCGGGGCTATATTCGGCAGGATTGGCACACAGAATTTCGAGGTCCCAGGCCCGAACGGCACGACGGGTGGTTTCTGCGTGCCGCAGATGACGTGCAAAAACGTTTGCGAGCCCTTCGTCCTGCAACATCAACAGTGCCTCGCGCAAGCCATAAAGCAAGTTGGTCGCGGGCGTGTACGGAAAAAAACCGCTTTTATTTGCCGCGAGCATGTCTTCCCAATCCCAAAACATCTTTGGCATCTTCGACAGTTTATGCGCGACGAGTGCTTTTGGACTGAGTGCATTAAAGCTCAAACCTGGCGGCAGCATCATGCCTTTCTGTGAGCCACCAACTGTAACATCGACACCCCATTCATCGTGGCGGTAATCGACTGATCCGACCGACGAAATCGTATCGACGATGAGCAGGGCCGGGTGATGAACCTTATCCATGGCTTTGCGGACGGCATGGATATCGGAGGTCACACCGGTTGAGGTTTCATTGTGCACCACGCACACTGCTTTGATCGTATGGCTGCTGTCGGCCGCGAGTCGCGCTTCGATTTCGCCTGCATTGACGCCGTGGCGCCAATCACCCTGCATAAATTCTGGATCGAAACCAAGTTTCACCGCCATTTTTTTCCAGAGCGCCGCAAAATGGCCGGTTTCCACCATCAATAGCTTGTCGCCTGGCGAAAGCGTGTTCACCAGCGCTGCCTCCCACGCACCGGTGCCTGAAGCGGAGTAGATGATGACCGGGTGCTGAGTCTGAAAAACAGCCTTGATCCCTTCCAGGACTTCCTTACCTAATTTCTGAAAGATCGGGCCGCGATGATCGATCGTTGGCGCATCGATGGCGCGCAGCACCCGATCCGGTACGTTGGTCGGCCCGGGAATTTGCAGGAAGTGGCGGCCCGCCCGGTAAATGGATTGCGTCATGTGTGAATGCCTTTCATCAATGAACCCGTTAGCGATTGCTTGTATACACTATGCGAACAACTTCTGCCTATAAATGCCCTTGATCAAGATCCAATAGCGATGAATGCCGAACCTGTGACTTCCCGAATTCAGTTCGTCCCTAAAGCGAAAGCTTCCACACCGTTGGAGATGCGCTTGCGGCGCGAGATCGATGGCGAAGTGATGTTCGATGCAGCCAGCCGTGGCCGCTACGCGACCGACGCATCGATCTACCAAATCATGCCGATTGGGGTGGTCGTGCCGCGCACCCGCGACGCCGCAATTAGCGCGTTGCAAATTGCCGCCGAGCAAGGAGTTGCCATACTCCCGCGCGGTGCCGGCACTTCGCAATGCGGGCAGACGGTTGGCGAAGCACTGGTGATCGACAACAGCAAATATCTGAATGCAATGGTTGAATTCGACCCGGCAAGCCAGCGTGCAATTGTCGAGCCCGGCATGGTTCTCGATCTGCTCAACGCCAAATTGAAAGCATCCAACCTGTGGTTTCCGGTGGACGTATCGACCGCTGCGCAGGCGACCATTGGCGGGATGGCGGGCAACAATTCCTGCGGTTCGCGCTCCATTGCCTACGGAAACATGGTTGACAACGTTTCAGGTATCGACGCTTGGCTAAGT
>JBKJVA010000226.1:0-3008 GCA_046589675.1 Usitatibacteraceae bacterium | reverse complement strand
CAGCAATCTTTCCGAATCTTCGGGTCCAAAGTGCGCGGGCGCGTTCGGGCTCGCTTTCCTTCAGCATTGAAATTGCCGCGCTGACGTGATCCTCGGCAACGCCCTTTTGCCGCAAGGTGTGTGCGACACGCTGCGCGCCATACTTTATGCCCAGACGCCGTGACGTCGCTTCGGCGAAACGGGATTCGTTCAGAAATCCCTGCGCATGACACCAATCGGCTGTGGCTTCTATTTCAACTTTGTCAAACGCCCAGATCAGTTTGCTGATGAACTCGCTTCGCGAGTAATCGCGCCGCGACAGCAGCCGTAACGCAGCCGAAACCAGCGGTTTGTTCTCTGGTTTGCTGACGATTGCCGGCGTATCACCAACGACACTGTCCACGCGCTATGCCACCAGCTCGCAATATTCGACAATCGCGGTGGGTGCGGGGATTTGCCGACCATCGTCGCAAAGTGCATCCAGGTGATGAACGATTGCGTCATGAATTTGTGCCTCGATCTCGTCAATCGATGCACCGGTCTTCATGAAACCGGGCAAGTCCGGCACGTATGCACAAAAACGATTCTCTGATTTCTCGATCACGACGGCGTAGCGCATGGCTTTGCTCCTGGTTCGGAAATGGCTAATGCTTGCGGGATAACAACCAGCCGAGGCTCTGGCAATGCGAACAGACCATGCGGCTTTGCCATCCGGTCGCTTCGCAGGTCGGACATTTTTGCCATGCGTTCGTCGTAATTGCGCTGGCGAATTTGCCTGGGCAGGCATTGCCGACACGAGTGCGGCTGCAGGGCTGATTAACAACGCTGAGAGAAAATGAAAATGACGAACAATGCGTGCACACGGCGACAGGGTGTTCGCGCTGCGGGCGTGACGGTAAACGCGATTTGAGACGCGAACGCTGGCGCAAGTATCCATCCAGTATTTGCGGCGCTGGCGTTTGTTGTTTCAAGGTTGCGAGGAAAAAGTTGGCGTGCATGAAGAGTCCCGATCAATTCAGATGAAAAAAGGGCCGCTCTCGCTCATTACTATGAATCCGAACGGCCCAACCATCGACTGTTAACAGCAAGCGATTATTCTTCGACTTCTTCGCTCTTTCCACTGCCGGGACCAACATTCGCACCTACACCAACGGCTGCGCGAATCTTGGCTTCAATTTCCTGCGCCATTTCGGGATTCTCTTTGAGGAACTTGCGGGTGTTGTCCTTTCCCTGGCCGATTTTCTCGCCCTTGTAGGCGTACCACGCGCCTGATTTATCGACGATCTTGTGGATCACGCCGAGCTCAATAATCTCGCCTTCGCGTGAGATGCCTTCGCCATACAAGATGTCGAATTCGGCAATACGGAACGGTGGCGCCACTTTGTTCTTGACAACCTTGACGCGGGTTTCAGAGCCGATCACTTCATCGCCGTTCTTGATTGCACCAATGCGGCGAATATCGATACGGACCGACGCGTAAAATTTGAGCGCGTTGCCGCCGGTGGTCGTTTCGGGGCTGCCGAACATGACGCCGATCTTCATACGGATCTGGTTGATGAAAATAACCAGCGTGTTAGAACGTTTGATATTTGCAGTGAGCTTGCGCAACGCCTGCGACATCAGGCGCGCTTGCAAACCGGGCAACTGGTCACCCATTTCGCCCTCGATCTCTGCGCGCGGCGTCAAGGCGGCGACCGAATCGATGACCACGATATCGACCGAACCGGAGCGCACCAGCATGTCAGCAATTTCCAGCGCCTGCTCACCATTATCTGGTTGCGAAATCAGCAGATCGTTGATTTTGACGCCGAGCTTACCGGCGTATTGCGGATCGAGCGCGTGTTCGGCATCAATGAAGGCGGCGGTGCCACCAGTCTTCTGCATTTCAGCGATCACTTGCAACGTGAGCGTGGTTTTGCCCGACGACTCAGGACCATAGATCTCGACGACGCGTCCGCGCGGGAGGCCGCCAATGCCGAGCGCGATATCGAGACCGAGTGAGCCGGTGGATACGGCGATGATGTCGGGGATACAACCGCTCTCGCCCATTTTCATGATCGAGCCTTTGCCGAACTGCTTTTCGATTTGCGAAAGCGCAGCGGCCAGGGCCTTCGCTTTGTTTTCGTCCATAAAGCCTTCTTTCATCATATTCATGGCGGTCTCCGGTAATTTAAGCGTTTCTCGGTGTTATGCGAGTGGTTCGACGCGGGTCTATACAAAAATACATGGCTGTATTTACGTACAGTACCGGAACATTTGGGGGTTTGCAACTGTTTTTTGCGTTTAAGGCGACTGCCGCAAACAATAAAACAGCTCAGGCGAGATTATGCAGTAACTGCGTGAGAGCGTGTGCTACCGTCTGCTGGCGAATCGCAGACCGATCCCCGGAAAAGTGACAAACCTCTGAAACAATGGGCTTTTTTGGGAATTTCCAGGCAAACCACACGGTGCCCACCGGCTTGCCGGGCATGCCGCCTTCCGGTCCTGCGATACCGGTCACTGCCACCGCTACTTGCGCACGCGAACTCGCAATCGCCCCCTCAACCATGTCGTGGACCGTCTCAGCCGAAACCGCGCCGTAATCAACTAGAGATGCGCGTTTAACACCAAGTAGATCGACTTTGGCCTCATACGAATACGTGACAAAACCGCGATCAAACCATGCCGACGACCCGGCGATACGTGTAATGGCCTCGGCGATGCCACCGCCGGTGCAGGATTCCGCAGTCGCAATCATCAGTCCGCGCGCTTTCAATGCGCCACCAACTTTTGCGCTAAGCGCAGTGATGTCTTCGTCATTCATGGAAGGTATGGTTGTTGATTTTCACGATTGATTGGATAAGTTTAGTCGCGCTTGGGTAGGCCGCCGACAAAACCGGTCAGTTTATTTGCAATTGCGTGGCCTGCAGGCGCTGCCAATACCGGTAGCGCGGGCGAAAGCCGAAGCGGCGATAAACCTTGATGGCCGCTTCGTTCGATTGATCCACCTGCAAGAATGCGCTCCGCGCACCTTGGCGGTGTCCCCACGC
>JBKJVA010000014.1:0-2723 GCA_046589675.1 Usitatibacteraceae bacterium | reverse complement strand
TGGCCGCTTCGATATGTTCCCAGCCAATACACGCCCGCACCAACCGGTAGAGACGTTCAGGTGGCGCAGTCCAGGCGATGGCGAGCGCGGTGATGCCACGGCCTTGCTCGCCGATTGCGGCGCGTAACAAATGTTTGCAGTCATTCAACTTCATGTACCGCGCATATTGTTGAATGTTTTCACGGGTCAGTCGACGATGGCGTGGAGATAACCACCATACCATCCAGCCCAGCGCAAACCCGAGATATTGATTAAGCCAAAGCGGCAGGTGACCAAGGGCACGAAAAAGCCAACTCACCGCGACTTATCCAGTAATTGCGACGGTTTTTTGAGTTGGGCGAGGCTGCACTTTCTGCTAAAATCCACGGTTGTATTTTTTGCAATATGTTTTGTGATGACGCCGCCAGGTTTCCCGGGCGGCAAATTTTTTGACTGACTGAGGGGTTACCCAATGACTGATTTTCTGTTCACATCCGAATCCGTTTCGGAAGGCCATCCGGACAAAGTGGCTGACCAAATTTCGGACGCCATTCTGGATGCGATTTTAGCCCAAGACCCACGCTCGCGCGTAGCGGCAGAGACGCTGTGCAACACCGGCCTGGTCGTGTTGGCGGGCGAAATTACCACCACTGCCAATGTCGATTACATTGGCGTTGCGCGCAATACGATCAAGCATATCGGCTACGACAACGCCGATTACGGTATCGATTACAAAGGCTGCGCTGTGATGGTCTGCTACGACAAGCAGAGCCCCGATATTGCGCAGGGCGTCGACAAGGCGCATGACAATGACCTCGACCAGGGTGCAGGCGATCAGGGCTTGATGTTCGGTTATGCCTGCGACGAAACCAGCGTGCTGATGCCCGCACCGATTTATTACGCGCATCGCCTGGTGCAGCGCCAAGCCGAGATTCGTCGCGACGGCCGCTTGCCCTGGCTGCGTCCCGATGCTAAATCACAGGTGACGATGCGCTACGTCGATGGCAAGCCACACTCGGTGGATACCGTCGTGCTTTCCACCCAGCACGCACCCGAGGTCGACCAAAAAGAGATACACGAAGCGGTGATCGAAACGATCATCAAGCCGGTGCTGCCCAAGGAATGGTTAAAGAACACGCGCTATCTGGTCAATCCGACAGGACGCTTTGTGATTGGCGGACCGCAAGGGGATTGCGGCCTCACCGGACGCAAAATTATTGTCGACACCTATGGCGGCGCATGTCCGCACGGCGGCGGCGCGTTTTCCGGCAAGGATCCTTCCAAGGTTGATCGATCGGCTGCCTATGCGGCGCGCTATGTGGCCAAGAACATCGTCGCGGCCGGTTTGGCGCGCCAATGCCAGGTGCAGGTTGCCTATGCTATCGGTGTGGCAAAACCGATGAACATCACCGTATACACCGAAGGCACCGGCGTTATTTCTGATGAGAAAATTGCCGAGCTGGTTGCCAAGCATTTTGATTTGCGTCCGAAAGGGATTGTGCAAATGCTTGATCTGTTGCGCCCGATCTACGCCAAGACGGCTGCCTACGGCCATTTCGGCCGGGAAGAGCCGGAATTCACCTGGGAGGCGACGGATCGTGTCGCACTGCTGCGTGATGCGGCGGGCCTCAAGGGTGAACATAAAAAGGTGCTCGCCACCGTATAAAAAAATCCGTATAATGTCGGCTCCGAGGAGCGCTGCGAACGGTTCTTGAAATCGACCAGGCTCGGAACGAATTTGTAAGTGAATAACTGCGCTCGCATTCTTAATTGAATGCGGGCGTT
Organism: Usitatibacteraceae bacterium; assembly: GCA_046589675.1. Classification (GTDB taxonomy): domain Bacteria; phylum Pseudomonadota; class Gammaproteobacteria; order Burkholderiales; family Usitatibacteraceae; genus UKL13-2. The sequence continues at coordinate 959 of JBKJVA010000014.1, read as the reverse complement.
TTTTATTGCGCTCGCGATTTCCAAATTTCCGTAAGGAGTTTTTTATGAACGCAATTCTCAAGCCGCAAAATTTGATTGAACACGACTACCACGTCGCCGATTTGAAACTGGCCGATTGGGGCAACAAAGAAATCAAAATCGCCGAAACCGAAATGCCGGGCCTGATGGCGATTCGGCAGGAGTTCGCCGTCACCCGCCCGCTCAAGGGCGCGCGCATCAGCGGTTCGCTCCACATGACGATTCAGACCGCAGTACTGATTCAGACACTCGAAGCGCTGGGCGCTCAAGTGCGTTGGGCTTCCTGCAATATTTTTTCTACGCAAGATCACGCCGCCGCCGCCATAGCCGCCAGTGGCACACCCGTATTTGCCGTGAAAGGTGAAACGCTCGAAGATTATTGGGATTACACCCACCGTATTTTTGAGTGGAAAGACGGCGGCTACACCAACATGATCCTCGATGACGGCGGCGATGCAACGCTGCTGCTGCATCTGGGCACGCGCGCTGCAACGGATGCTTCCTTAATCGAGAATCCGGGCTCGGAAGAAGAGCGCATTCTTTACGCCGCAATCAAGGCAAAACTTGCCATCGACCCGACGTGGTACGCCGTGCGTCTGAAGGCAATCAAGGGCGTGACCGAAGAAACCACGACAGGCGTTCACCGTCTGTATCAGATGGCCAAGGACGGCAAACTCGCGTTCCCCGCCATCAACGTTAACGATAGCGTGACCAAATCGAAGTTCGACAACCTCTACGGCTGCCGCGAATCATTGGTCGATGCCATCAAGCGTGCAACTGATGTGATGATTGCAGGCAAAGTTGCGGTGGTGGCAGGTTATGGCGACGTGGGTAAAGGGTCCGCGCAAGCCCTGCGGGCGCTTTCCGCGCAGGTTTGGGTGACCGAAGTCGATCCGATCTGTGCGCTTCAGGCTGCCATGGAAGGCTATCGCGTCGTGACG
>JBKJVA010000029.1:0-4748 GCA_046589675.1 Usitatibacteraceae bacterium | reverse complement strand
TCCGCATTATTGAATTTGATACGCAGAAAATTCGCATAGAAGCCAAGGAGGTCAAAGCTGCTGCGCCCAATTCAAAACAAACATCAACGTGGGCGTTGATTACACAACCGAACGCCGCACGCTTGGCAGCGCTGCACTGGCGCGTAGCATTGCCAATCGCGGCTCTGGTACTCGCCCTGATGGCCGTGCCATTGTCGTTTGTGAATCCACGATCAGGAACCTCCGGCAATCTGTTTATAGCAATATTGATTTTCTTTCTGTATTACAACTTGCTGTCGGTATTTCAAAAGTGGACTGAGCAGGGGCAAATCTCTTCTTGGATCGGCCTCTGGCCGGTGCATATCGGTATGATTGCGACCTTACTGGTACTTTTTTCGAGGCAGCTTTTTTCGTTCAAGTGGCTGGTGTTTGCGCGGAAGTAGTGGGCGCTTCATGAAAATACAATAGCCAGGTGATGATCCCGTTTGCGCGTCATCGACAAATTGATCCCGGCACCTTGCTTTGCGCCATGCCAGACGTGAATGCGTCTTTCGCAGGTACGGTACTTGACAAGCACGCAAATGTGGTGGAAATTGCTTGCGCAGTATTGAGTTCCAAAAGGAAAATAATCGGGATTCTTCGGAATGACCCTTCGGCTGATCCCACTTTCGCAGTCTTTGCGGTTGATCGCTTCAGTTCGGCAAGCGAGGATTGCAGTAGTACTTCAATTACAGGAGCGACTATGTCTTCCATCAGCAAACAGTTCACCCAGCAGGGCACCGGCAATCAGGATGATGAAGTAGGCGAGGCAGCCTTGGATGCCGTTTCCGGCGGCCAAGCCGCGCAACCGATTCAAAAACTAGACACAATGGTCGTGACCGCTACACGTCTACCCTCGAGCAGTGCTGCAGTCCAGAAAATGGATCCGATTGTGGTTACGGCGACCAGATTGCCATCGGACTTGAATGGTGCGCAGTTGGCCTCGGTGAACGTCACGGCTAAAAAAGGCACATAACGCGCGTTGTCGCGTTGTCGCTTGTGGGGTGACTGGGGATGGCGTTATACCAGTTGCCGCTTGAGCATTGTTGAAAAAACGCCTTGTTTTGACGTTAACGCGTCGAAAGTCCCCTGCTCGGCCAGCTTGCCCTGATCCATGACGAGAATCCAGTCCGCCTTTCTTATCGTGTTGAGCCTGTGGGCAATCACCAGGCGCGTGCACTTAAGGTCTGCCAAGCTCTCCTGAACGATTGCTTGCGTGACGTTGTCGAGCGCTGCGGTCGCCTCATCCAGAAGCAGAATGCGCGGTAAGTGAACGACCGCACGGGCAATTAATATTCGCTGACGTTGTCCACCCGAGAGCGTACTGTCACCATCGCTGACGGTTGTGTAGAGTCCCATCGGCATGTTTTCGATGTCGTGTTTGAGGCCGGCAATTCTCGCCGCTTCCCAGACGTTTTCCAGGGACAAATTACTTGCACCTGCGATATTCGAATATAGATCTCCCGGCCACAGGCGTCCACCTTGTAATACGGTACCGATTCGGCCTCGCACATAGCGGGTATCAAGCGCCGCCAAATCGTGGCCGTCGTAGCAGACGGACCCTGTTGTCGGTGTTTCAAAACCCAGTAGCAAGCGTATCAATGTCGTTTTACCGGATCCACTTGGGCCAACGATGGCCACAAATGCGCCGGGTGCGACCGTAAAATTTACGCCATCCAATACCGGCGGGCCGTCCGGATAGCGAAAACCCAAATTAATAATCTCAATGCCACCGATCGGGTCGTGCCGCTCGTTGCGCTTGCCGGCCGAGTCCGGAAGCGTTTCGACAATCGGCTTGGCCCGCTCCCAAACCGGTAATAGTTGTACCAGGTCTATGGCGGTTGTCATTAACCCGTACATACCGCCAACCAGGCTGAAAAGTGCCGCGTTAAAGGCGATGAAATCTCCTGTGGAAAACCGGCCGCCGGCCGCTTGCGAAAGTCCACCCAGGCTTCCCGTTGAGACTGCGTAGTAAACGAATAACAACATGGCTGGCATCAGGATGTTAAGTGCGAGTTGTTCGGTGTTTGCCAGAGATTCGCTGCGAATATGCAGACGGCGGAACTGCAGGAAACGGTCGGTCCAATTGACAAACGCGCGCTGTTCAGACGCACTGGTACGAATCTTCGAAATGCCCGACAAGTATTCGAATACCAATGATTGCAATTTACCGCCCAATTCCTCGATGCGCCGGGCCAACTGCAACCGGGCAAAACCGATAATCCCGGAGACAACGCAGAGCAGCGCGATCACAACAAGTACCACCAGGGTCAAGCGGGTGCTGTACCACAGCATCAGCGCGAAGTTCCCGACCAAAAATATTGATGTCAATAATGTGCCAATCGTCGAACCGGTCACCGCATGCTGGATCGAATTGACGGCTGCCATCCGCAATGACAAGTCACCGCTGGAATAGCGGCGAAAAAACGTCACCGGTAGCGAAATGATCCGATCAAGAATCGCTGCCTGTACACTCAGCCCGGCGCGTGCCTCGATTCGCAGTACAGCGACGGTGCGCAACGTATCAAATAGCAAGACCGATAATCCCGCGACCAGCAAGCCAATCACGTATTGCCACAATTGGAATGGATCATGCGCCGGAATCACACGGTCGATGATCTTGCCGCTGACGACCGGCACCAGCAAGCTCAACGCGCCCGCCAGAACACTCGCCAGTAACAGAACAAACACGTCCTTGCCCTTGCCTTCGATACCAAACTTGATGACATCGAGCGCCGACAGTTTCTCTTTCGGAAAGATACGGTAGAAAGTGTAGGCGAATGGTGACAACCGGAGGGCAATCGCTTCCGTAACCCAGTCACCCGATTTGACGCCGTTTATCGGCTTCGCGGAATAGAGGCGATAACCTGACACTGGACCGGGCAGCAGCGCAACCCAATGACGATGCGCGCCGGTTGGCAATTCGTTCTCCGACAGGCGCGCGAGGAGCGGACCACCTTCTTCACCCCACCAGGCATTATCTAAAAGAACCTGACGCGCACGTGCGCCTGAAGTTTCGGCCAGCATTTCTACCGTTTCGTTCGCGTCGAATTCGTCAGCTTCGTGCGCGATGGCCACACGCGACGAAACGAATCGCACTTTACGGGCGTGTTCAAGAAAGCGGCACGCTGCCAGTAGCCCATCCCCCTCATCATCGGTCGGACCACGGGTGCCGAAATCACCATCGGCTGACACGCCCTTGGAGATCTCGCCCATTGCAGCGGCAAAGTGGGCTTGGTCGAGGCGTTGACCCAGCAAAAGCTGCTGTGCCTCACGTGCGTCGGCTGCTTGAGACTGCTGGTAGACGCGATCAACCACCATCTCGGTGAAAGATTTCACGCGCGAGTGCCAAATCCGCGAATCTTCAGCGACCGGCCCGGTGCGTTGCCCATTTGACTTTCGCTGTGCTATCACCCAAGTGCCATTGGGGTCGGTATCACGCATCACATCCCGCATCCAGTCTTCGATGCGTGTCTTGGACCGCGCGTCCAGCGAATCCAGGCTGACCAGCGCCGCGCGGCGAACCTGCGCACCAATTGCCGGCACACAGAGCAAGCCGATGCCCGGTGGCAGGCTGGCGGACACGCCCGCGATGGCGCAGCCCTCCCGCACATCGCAGATGAAGCGGCGCGGCTGACTCAATGTCGCATCACCGGTTGATGCGAGATAGAGCATGGCACTGCCTGCCTCTATGTACCAGACTGTGTCGGAATCGTTGATCCAAACCTGATTCATTGCAGCCCCGTGGCAACCAGTCGTGCGTACTGGCCCCCATCGATTTCCATCAGCGACTGGTGCGTTCCGCGCTCGACCACACTGCCACCATCAATCACAATAATCTCGTCAGCGTCGCGTACCGTTGACAGCCGATGGGCAACGACCAGGCAGGTGCAGCCACGTCGCCGCAGATTTTCCTCGACCAGTCGTTCAGTGGTGGAATCGAGTGCACTGGTGGCTTCGTCCAGAATGAGAATGCGCGGGTTGCGCGCAAGCGCGCGGGCAATCTCAAGCCGCTGACGCTGGCCGCCGCTCAGATTGCGGCCGCCTTCGTCGAGCATCGCGTCATAGCCGCCGCTGCGGCTGACGATGACATCATGGATGCAGGCATCCTTGCAGGCCGCCACAAGGTCATTATTGGAAACGGTGGAATCCCACATGGTGAGGTTATCGCGGATGGTGCCGTGGAACAGAAAGATATCCTGATCGACGATCGCCACCGAGGCTGCAAACGCGGTACGCGAATAGGCTTCGCGAGGCTTGCCGTCGAACAACACGCTCCCTTCCCAGGGCTGATACAAGCCAACGACCAGCCGCGATACAGTGGATTTTCCACTGCCGGATCCGCCGACCAGGGCGACGCGCTGTCCAGGAAAAATTCTTAACGCCATGTTGTCGATTAACGGTGCTTCATTACGGTTGTAGCCGAAACGAATATTGCGAAGCTCAAGTTCACCGCGAAGCTTGAACAGTTGGGTGTCTCCCCCGGCCGTATGCAACGGTTCCACCGGATAGTGCAATACATCTTCAAGCCGCGCCAGGTCACCGCGAAGTGACTGCACCTGTTGTGTCAGTGCTCCCAGCGCACGCGTTGGCGCAGAAAAACCCGCCACTAGCGTCTGAAAGGCTACCAGTTCGCCGACCGTCATTTGACCATCCATGATGCGTAACGAACCCAGCGCCAGAATGGACAGATGAACGGCCAGCCCTAGCAAACCGGGCACCTGCCCAAG
>JBKJVA010000084.1:0-3195 GCA_046589675.1 Usitatibacteraceae bacterium | reverse complement strand
AAATTGACGGCGCTTCATAGGCGAGGCAACAGTTTCGAAAAGTTGTTTCATGGTGATCCCTTAAGCTTTGGCTTTGACGACGGGCATGGTCGGCTTGCCCGCAGCGCCACCGGCCGCGACCTTGATGGCAGCCCGAACCCGATTGTAAGTTCCGCAACGGCAAATATTGCCCGCCATCGCATCGTCGATTTGCGTATCTGTCGGATTCTTAATTTTGCTGAGTAGTGCCGTCGCCGACATAATCTGGCCCGACTGGCAATAGCCGCACTGCACGACATCCTCTGAAATCCACGCGGCCTGTACTTTTTTGCCGATTGGCGTAGAGCCAATTGTTTCGATGGTCGTGACACGCTTGCCGACAATTGCCGACAACGGCGTCGAGCAGGAACGTACCTGCTCGCCATTTACGTGCACGGTACAGGCACCGCACAGCGCCATGCCGCAGCCATATTTTGTGCCAGTCAACTGCAGGTTATCGCGCAGAAACCAAAGCAGTGGCGTGTCGCCCGCAACGTCGGTTTCGAGGCGTTCGCCATTAACTGTAAAGCGGATCATGATTGTTCCTGAGTGAATTGAGAATGGTTTAATTGCAACGGATACGATGCGGTTACCACTTTGGGTGACTACTCGGAAAATTTTACAATGAAAACGTCTAATTTTCACTGAGACAAAATGACGGTACGATGGGAAAAATCAATAGCGGTTGATACTTAAGTTGTCAAAACCGAACCGTGATTTCGCACGATACACGAATACGTAAAGACAACACCAGCATTGGCGGGCGTCTCAGAGCACAAATGCCCGAAAACAGCCGCCGATGCTAGTCTCTTCTCGCTCCCGCCTGTCTGCTTGTCAATTTCGCTCTTGGTCGGCATGTCTGCTTTCGCCGTGTGCGGTAGCGCACGGACGCACCCGCTGCACTCCCGCATTCTTATATTGTTTAAAACTTTTGTCGCATACAAACTCAGATTTAATTAGCCGGCAGAATTAACAGCGTTAAGTCATCATGTGTACCTTCCTATCCTAGCTTCTGCAAAACACCATGCCCGCCAAATTAACAACAATAAAAATCATCCTGCTGATTTTTGGCAGCTTGGTTGCCGTATTAGTGATGGTGGCCCTTGCGGTGCTGATTTTCTTTGATGCCAACGCTTATAAGCCGCGTGTGGAAGCGGAACTTTCCGACGCCACGGGAATGAGTGTGTCCGTTGAAGGAAAGTTGGGCGTCACCATTTTTCCCCGGCTTCAATTGACACTTGCTGATGTGCGCATCATCAATCAAGGCACTGAGCTTGCGTTCTTGAAAGAAGCCGACATCGTGATCGAACTGTTGCCACTGTTGCAGCGCGAAATTCGCTATGGCAATATTTCCGTGAGTGGTGCCCGCATCTCCATTTTGCGAGATCGCGACGGACGCTATAACTACCAAAGACCACAGGGCGCCAACCAGGCATTCCGTGGACTGAAACTACCAAGGGTGTCATTCGCTGATCTGGTCGTTGCCTATGCAGACAAACAATCCGGGAGTGCATTCGAATCCAGCATGTGCAATGGTTCCCTGGAAGACATGCGGCACCCTGGAGACGCGCCCTTACTCAGCCGACTATCTCTACAGGGGCAGTTCGCCTGCGCCGAGGTGCGTGGGAAAAATCAGGCTATCACCGATCTCAAATTTTCAGTCGCGGCTGACGAGGGGGTATTCGGCTTCAAGCCGGTGACGATGCGTGCCTTCGGTGGAATAGGGTCTGGGACGATGCGGATAGACCGATCAGCCGAGATTCCAACTTACGAAATGAGCTACACACTGTCAAAATTCCGCATTGAAGAATTTTTCAAAGCACAATCGTCAGGCATATCTGTGCGTGGATTGATGGATTTTTCAACAACGCTAGCGATGCAGGGACGTAGCCGACTTGCAATGCGTCAGAGTACCCAGGGCAATATGTCGCTGTCGGGGTCCAATCTCGCGCTTTCCGGCCTGGATCTCGACGCGCAACTCGCGAAGTTCGAGTCGAGCCAAAATCTCAACTTGTTTGATGTAGGCGCCCTGCTCTTCGCAGGTCCCGTCGGATTGGCAGTCACCAAAGGCTATGAGTACACCGACCTGGGCACGAAATCCAAAGGCAATACGCAAATTCCCTCTGTTGTATCCAAATGGAAGGTGGAAAAAGGCATCGCACAGGCCACCGATGTCGCATTGGCAACCAATGCAAACCGTCTCGCTGTGCACGGCGGTCTTGATTTTGTTACAAATCAATATCGTGATATCTCGGTGACGTTGCTCGATGCGAATGGTTGCGCCAAGGCGCGTCAGAAAATCAGCGGCGCTTTCACTAAACCAATCATCGACAAATCCAGTTTTCTGGTGCCCGTTGGACCGTTATTGAGGCTGCTGGAAAAGGCCAAAACCTTTATCGCCGGCCCGGCGGTCACATGCGAAGTTTTTTACAATGGATCGGTGGCAGCGGTGAAATAGAGGGTGCCGCGAGCATATGCGCGCAGCTACCGTAATTGTCAATCCGGCTGCCGATATCCATCCGCTATCCAGGCCAACGCACTCGCCTCGCTCAGCCTGAACGACGACGCCACGCGCAATTTTGCCAATGGCGGATCGTCGCGTTTGCGCGCTTCATATGCCGTCAACAGCGCATACGGATGATCTTCATCGGGAATGATATCAAGTGTGACGGTGACGGTCGCATCGCCACTGACAACAACGACCTTTTTATGCAAGGTGGCGTGCAAGTGCTGTTCATGCCTGCGCCGAACTTCATAGGCGGTCTTGACAAGGGTGTGGAACGCGGTGGCATCCAGAGGCTTGGGATTCTTTTTATCGCGCCCCATCGTCCATGGGCCGACTAACGCTGGTTCCGGTTCGCCGTCTTTGGTCATCTCCACGGCCCAGCCATCGTCATCTTCGTTTTTGATCACCCGCGCTGACCAGCCATCGTCGCGCCAATGACGTGGGTCCTGTGGCAATTTTGGGACACTGATTGCGTTATCGGTCATTTTCGATTCATTTGTTTAGATAGGTGCGACAGGGTTGTCGGACGCGTTCTCGCGACGAGAATTGGCAAAGTGTGGATCGTTGGCGCTGCGTATGGCCAGGTTACCGGCCGTCGGCTTCTATTTTTGGCAATTCAGCGGCGATCAGCTTGAGACCGGCACGCAGCAGATCGTCGTAGCGCTTGCGTT
>JBKJVA010000244.1:0-2693 GCA_046589675.1 Usitatibacteraceae bacterium | reverse complement strand
CTCGCCACAATCAAAGGTAAGTCGACAGCGGAATTGAAGCCTTTGCATCAGCGTTTCATGCAAACAAAAATCGCGCCGATGATCGGGGCGAAAGCACTGGCGCTGCTGGCCAATCATGCCGATGATCTGTGTGCCATCGTTACTGCCACCAATGCGTTTGTTACCGCACCCATTGCCGCGCGCTTGGGCGTGCCGCATTTGATTGCCTGCGACGTCGAAATGATCGATGGCCGTTATACTGGTCAACCGATTGGTGAGCCATCTTTTCGGGACGGCAAGGTCGCACGCGTCAACCAGTGGCTTAATGCAATGGATCAAAAGCTGTCGAATTTTGACCGCAGTTATTTTTACAGCGATTCGCATAACGATCTTGCCCTGATGGCGGTGGTGACCCATCCGGTCGCCGTCAATCCGGATGACAGTCTGCGCACACATGCCGAGGCGCGAGGCTGGCCGATAATTTCAACGAGCTAAAGACAACGCGTGATCAAGAAATTTATTGAAAAAGTGTTCGGGAGTAGTAAGGGCCGTAAGCTGGTGGCGGCCAAACAGCGTATTTACTCGAAAGACGAACACGGCATACATCGCGATCAACTTTCAAACGCCGCTGTGAGCGTTTGTGAAGGCTTGCAGCGTGCAGGCTTCAAAGCCTTCGTCGTGGGTGGGGCGGTGAGGGATTTATTGTTAAAACGCCACCCGAAAGACTACGACGTAGCCACCGACGCAACGCCTGAGCAAGTGCGCAGTGTATTTCGTCGCGCACGCATCATTGGTCGGCGCTTCAAACTGGTGCACGTAATGTTCCGGGATGAGACGGTGGAAGTATCCACCTTCCGCGCCAATCACCCTGCAGCCAGCGAAGATGAACAAGATGGCCGCGCCGATGAGCATGGCCGACTGCTGCGCGACAACGTCTATGGCAATCAGGGCGAAGACGCGATTCGCCGCGACTTCACCATGAACGCGCTGTTCTACGATCCGGAGCGCGAGGAGGTTTGGGACTACGTTAACGGTTTTTCTGACATCAAGAAAAAACGCGTAGTGATGATTGGCGATCCAACGGCGCGTTATCGCGAAGATCCGGTACGCATGTTGCGCGCCGCGCGGCTCGCCGCCAAGTTAGGCTTTACCATCGACGCTGCGACCGAGGCACCGATTGCGGAACTCGCGCCGTTACTCGATAACGTGCCGACGGCAAGACTGTTTGACGAGATGCTGAAGCTGCTGTTTTCCGGGCATGCACTCAATGGCATCGAAAAGTTGCGCGCGCTTGGGCTTCATTTAGGCATACTGCCAGTACTGGATGCGATGTTCAGTGACCCTGCAGCGAAAACTTTTGTGGTGCTCGCTTTGCAACGCACCGATGAGCGCATCGCGCAGGACAAAGGCGTATCGCCGCCCTTCCTGTTTGCGGCGCTGTTTTGGTGGCCGATGGTGCAGCGCTGGCGCGCGCTCGAGGCCAAAGGCGTGCGCCCCTTGCAGGCGATGCATGAAGCGATGGACGATATACTCGATCTGCAACGCAAGACCCTTGCGGTGCCGCGACGGCTGGATCCGCTGATCAAAGAATTATGGCTGGCGCAGCCGCGCTTCCCGCATCGCTCCCAGCGCCAGGCGTTTCGCACACTCACGCATCCGCGCTTTCGCGCCAGCTATGATTTTTATGCCCTGCGTGCTGAAGCCGGTGACGCTGACATGGACATTGCTGCGTGGTGGGAACGCTTTCAGTTTGCCGATGAGCAGACGCGCGGGACCATGCTGTTGCCCGACGACGAGCCGAAAGCGAAGAAGCGCCGCCGCAGGAAGAAAAAAACCGAAGCTGGCAGCGAAGGCGGAAGCGAAGGTGCAACGGATGCAGCCCAGGGGTCACCCACGGATGCGGCAACGTGACATTTTCTGATGCTAATTTGTCTGCCGTCCGCGCCACCTTGTTTGTTGCGCTCGGCAGCAATCTGGATCACCCAGCGATGCATGTGCAGCGCGCCATGCGTGATATCGAGGAACTGCCTGAAACGGCGTTGCTGAAAGTCTCCTCCCTTTATGAGACCGCGCCGGTGGGACTGATGGATCAGCCACCGTTTGTCAACGCAGTCGCGCGGGTGGCGACCATGCTGTCGCCGCATGAGTTTCTCGCGCGCCTGCATGCAATCGAGGCACAACACGGGCGTCTCAGAAACAGTTTGAGCGAACAACGAAATGGACCTCGAACCCTGGATCTGGATATCCTCATATACGATGATTTGCAAATCAGTGAACGCGGCCTGACCATCCCGCATCCCCGCATGAGCGAACGCGCATTCGTACTGGTGCCATTGGTTGAAATTGCACCGGACGTCAACATTCCGGGAATGGGTTTCGCCAGAGAATTGTTGGCGACACTCGACTGCACCGGAGTTACTCACCTGCGGCTTGAAGAGAATTAGCGTTATGCAAAAATTTCGCCCACTTTCATGCCAAAGGGAACTTCTATTTACCTCAAAAGTTCGTCATTCCAGCCCCCGATTCAATCATTCGAGGGCAGGCTGCGGCTGGAATCCAGTCCATCGTATTTTCAAGCACTTGGACGGACTGGGTCCCAGCCCCCACCTTAAAACATGCTGGGGCAGGCCCCGCTGGGACGACGGGGTTATTAGAAGTTCCCAATCTCTGTACGGATACTGGGACATATTTTAATCAAGGTAGAACGGCTCAAC
>JBKJVA010000085.1:0-6839 GCA_046589675.1 Usitatibacteraceae bacterium | reverse complement strand
ATTTCCTGGGTACGGCCGGTTTGTTTGCCGCGTGCGGCTTCGCGATCAGAGCGGGTGTTGGTCGAGCGTGGCAGCATGCCGTACTCTGCCGTCACCCAGCCTTCACCTGAACCTTTTTTGTGCGGCGGTACGCGTTCCTCGATACTGGCCGTGCACAGGACCCTGGTGTCACCCATCGCGATGAGCACCGAACCTTCGGCATGTTTCGTGTAGTGACGGGTGATGACGACGGGACGCAGGTGGTCGGAGGCGCGGTTGAATGAGCGTGGCATGGTTTTCCGTGGGGATGAAAAATCGATTTTCTACTTGGGCGCTTTTTTGATGGCTTCCTGTATTTCCAGGATCGCTTTCTGGATTTCTTCGTCGGAAATGTCATCCTTGAATGTGGACGTCTGCTGGATGCTATTCATCGACGAGGTGGTAAAACCTTCCATCGGTCCGGTCACGGTAACACTTGGCGAGACCGGCTCTTCTTCTTCCTGGTGTTCCCAGGTGAGGCCGATGACAGAAAGATTGTCCGAATCCGCGCCGGCTTTGCGCCTGGCTTCCTCCATCAACTTTGGCACCAGGGTGAGCATTTTTTCGTGCTGCAATTGGGCAGCGATGGCATTGGCGTTCAGCGGCCCCCAGAACCCGTCGGTAGTCAGCAGCAGGATATCTCCGACGCGGAGGATCCAGTCCTCCGATAGCGTCACGGTCGGAGGCAGCACGCCGCCAAGGCAGTTATAAATCTTGTTGCGATCCGGATGCACTAAAGCCTGTGCCTCGGTAATGACGCCGGCATCCATCAATTGCCGCACCCGTGAATGATCCGCCGTGGCCGTTGCAATTTTGCCGTCGCGGACACAATAAAGTCGGGAATCTCCCGAATGTGCCCAGCAAGCCTTGCCGTTCTGTACCACGCAGCCAACGATGGTTGTACGCGGACACTCAAGCATGTCGTGCTGGTCGGCAAAGGCAACAATGGCGCGATGTGCGGAGTGAATGGCCGACTCAAGAAATTCCCGCGGACGGCGCAGTGTATTGCGCGCTTCCTGCTGGAAGCGCTGGGTCATGGTATTGACCGCTACCTCCGCAGCAATTTCGCCACGGGCGTGGCCGCCCATGCCATCGGCAATCACCAGCAACAGCACATCCTTGGAATACGAATAGGCAAGCCGATCCTGGTTGGACTTGCGCCCGCCGATATGACTGTCCTGAAAAATAGTAAAGCGCACTACTAAAAAATCTTCCGGTTAAGTGTTTTCTTCAACCGACCCGAAAAAGTGTCGTCTGCCATTTCCATCACCTGTTCCTCGCGCACTTCCCGCGTTTCCCGAATTTCCCCTACGCCTTTCATCAGCGCCTTTTGCAATTCGAACGCCGACTGAGGCCGCGCCATATGGTCCAGCTTCAGGCACCATTCGACAATTTCCAGCAGTTCCGCCGACATCGCAGGGACAGCCAGCTCCTTTACCGGCACCATCTTGTCTTCTTTCTCGCGTTCGCTGGCCGGTTGCGGATGCACCCCCGCCACGCAGGTGTACATGGTCGCGCCAACAGCATAGATGTCCGACCACGGCCCGAGCTGTTCCTGGTTGCGATACTGCTCCGGAGCGGCGTAGCCGGCGGTATACATCGGTCGCAAGCGTGGCGCGTCGGCGTTTAGCGCTTGTCGGGCGGCGCCAAAATCAAGCAACACCGGTGCGCCTTCCATGGTGATGTAGATGTTGGCCGGCTTGATATCGAGGTGAAGAAGTTTGTTGGCGTGCACTTCGCGCAGGCCATTGAGCAGATGCGTGAACAGGCGGCGCACAAAACTGTCCGTGAAGTCATGACGGTGACGCTGGATGTGAAACTGCAGCGTGCGGCCACGTACGTACTGCATGACCATGTACACCGTTTCGTTGGCGCGAAAAAAATTCTCCACGCGCACGATGTTGGGATGGGAAATTGTCGCCAGGGACCGGCCTTCCTCAAAGAAGCATTTGAGTCCGTGGCGAAACACCGCAAGGTTTTCGTCGGAATTAATTTTTACTTCAGCACCGTCGACGCGAATCACCAGCGCGGCCGGCAGATACTCCTTGATCGCTACTGGCGCACCAATTTCGTCGCGTCCGAGGTAGACGATCGAAAACCCACCCGATGACAGCAGCTTTTCAATCGTGTAACTGTTGAGTCGGTACCCGTCAGGTAGCGGTTCGTTGGATTGCGAGGCCATTTTTTTGGAATCGAATCTCCGCGCCGCAGCAGGACGCGGGAAATCCCTAAGCTATAATTGTCCGGTGTTGTATTCAGTAAGTAAAGCGAGGCGGTAAAAGCGGCCTCCTGTCAATTGTCACCATTATCCCTTTCTTTTTGCTCATTTTTCTTCCTGCTTGGCCATTCAAAAGTCCACCCACACCATGATCACCAGCATGACAGGATTCGCCGCCGTAAGCGGCGAGGTACCGGGCGGACGGTTCGCACTCGAACTCAAGACCGTCAATCACCGCTACCTCGAGTTCCAAACCCGCATGCCAGAGGATCTGCGTTCGCTGGAACAAGCCATGCGCGAACTGGTGGCAGCGTCGCTGACCCGTGGCAAGGTCGAGTGCCGGGTTACTTTCACGCCGGTCGCCACGCGCGACTCCCTGACTCCCAACGACGAGGCGCTCGGTGCGCTTGCCCAGACGCAAAAGCAGATACTGAAAAAATTCGACGCGGGCCGGCTTTCGGTCTGGGAGATAATGCATGCGCCTGGCGTCATGTCGGCCGAGGCGCTGGGATCCGATGCTGCCAAGGAGGCCTTGATCGCTCTATTCAAGAGCGCAGTCCTCGAGCTTACTGCCACACGCCGTCGCGAAGGCGACAAGCTTGCCGCTTTAATTCAGCAGCGGCTCGATGGCATTGAAGTGTTGGTTGACCAGGTGACGCCGTTGATTCCCGACATGGTTGCTGCGTATCAGGAAAAGCTGACGCTGAAACTAACCGAAGCGATGACCGGAAGCGCTTCAGACGAGCGGCTCAAACAGGAAGTCGTACTATTCGCGTCGCGCATCGACGTGAGCGAGGAACTAAATCGCCTGACGGCGCATATTTCCGAAGTGCGTCGCGTGGTCAAATCCGGCGGTGCGGTCGGAAAGCGGCTCGATTTCCTCATGCAGGAATTAAATCGTGAAGCCAATACGCTGGGTTCAAAATCAGTTTCAACCGAAAGCACGAAAGTGGCGGTCGAATTGAAGGTGCTGATCGAACAAATGCGTGAACAGATCCAGAATATCGAGTAATCGCGTACATTAGTTTCGTACATTAGTTTCGTTCATCGCGCGCACAGGTCCAATGCAATGAATCCCTCGGTTGTCGGCTGCCTATATGTCATCGTTGCCCCTTCCGGCGCGGGAAAATCGAGCCTCGTGAATGCATTGTTGGAACGAGAGCCGGATATCGGCCTGTCGATTTCCTACACCACCCGTCCGCCGCGCCCAGGCGAAGAATCTGGCCGTGAATACTTCTTCGTCAGCCGCGAAGAATTTACCGCAATGAACAACCGTGGTGAGTTTCTGGAGCATGCCGAGGTCTATGGCAACCTCTATGGAACGTCCCGAACCTGGATTGAAAAGACCCGCGCTGAGGGCTCCGACGTGTTGCTCGAAATCGACTGGCAGGGCGCACGTTCGGTCAAGCGACTATTCGGCGACATGAGTTACATCTACATTCTGCCGCCATCGATCGAGGTGCTGAGGGCACGTTTGGTAAAGCGTGGTAAAGACTCAAAAGAAGTCATTGAGCGCCGTCTGGCAGCAGCCCGCGAGGAATTGAAGCACGTGCATGAAGCCGACTATGTTATTATTAATGAAGACTTTAGCGTGGCTTTGACCGATTTGCAGTCGGTCGTTCGGGCGCTTCGGGTGACAGCAGCCCGGCAACTGCGGCTGCACGCGCACCTCATTTCTTAAGTGTTTAGCTTTGAGTTCGTATCGCCTGGTCACGAGGCGGGCGTCGTCTTTTATGTTTTGGTTGACTGGTCATTGCACACTGCACATAGCAATCAGCCTTGTTTGGAGTAAGAAAAATGGCACGTATTACCGTAGATGACTGCATCAGATTAATTCCCAACCGCTTTGAGCTCACACTCGCGGCGACCACCCGTGCCCGTCAGATCGCGTTGGGCTCGGCACCGTATGTGGACGCGGGCCGCGACAAGCCTTGCGTCATCGCTTTGCGCGAAATCGCGTCCGGTCGCGTTGGTGCGGAGATTCTGAACCCACCGCCGCCGGTATCGGCGCCGCAACCCGAGATGTAACACCCGGCGCTGAGAGCGGGATGAGACATTATGACGAATCTCTCCTCCTCCCAGAGTCTGCCTCAGCGTGTCCAGGTAGATGCCAGCAAGGCTGCACCGATTGACACCCTATCGACGGCTGAGCCCGGCGCAGATGCTGTTGTAACTGCAAAGGCGCAGACGTTAAAGGCGCTGCTCGCCACCTACCTGAAGCCAGCCGACATCGATAACGTTGAGGCGGCATACGCGATGGCGCAAGTTGCGCACGAAGGCCAAACGCGCAATTCCGGCGAGGCCTATATTACCCATCCCCTTGCCGTCGCGACCATCCTGGCGCAATGGCATCTTGACCCGCAGGCGCTGATTGCAGCACTCCTGCACGATGTAGTCGAAGACACGCCAACGACCAAAACCGATATCGCCAAAAAATTTGGCAAGGCGGTGGCGGAGCTCGTTGATGGTGTCTCCAAACTTGATAGATTGCAGTTCGCCACGCTTGAGGAAGCGCAGGCCGAAAACTTTCGCAAAATGCTATTGGCGATGGCGCGCGATGTTCGGGTGATTCTCATTAAACTTGCCGACCGCCTGCATAACATGCGTACGCTCGATGGTGTACCGCAGGCAAAGCAGGAACGCGTGGCCAAGGAAACGTTGGAAATTTATTCGCCGATTGCCAATCGGCTAGGCTTGAACGCGTTGTACTACGAATTCGAGGACCTTGGCTTCAAGTATCTGCACCCGCACCGTTTTTTGGTGCTCGAAAAAGCCGTCAAGAAAGCACGTGGCAACCGCCGCGAAGTGGTGGGCAAGATTCTTGATGCCATCAAGGCGCGATTGAAAGAGTTCAATATCGATGCAACGGTGACCGGCCGCGAAAAATATCTTTCCTCCATCTACAAAAAGATGGCCGAAAAGCAGATATCGTTTTCAGAAGTCCTCGATATCTATGGCTTCCGTATCATCGTCAAGGATCTTGTTTCCTGCTACACGGCGTTGGGCGCATTGCATACGCTCTACAAGCCCTTTCCCGG
This sequence comes from Usitatibacteraceae bacterium, assembly GCA_046589675.1. Classification (GTDB taxonomy): domain Bacteria; phylum Pseudomonadota; class Gammaproteobacteria; order Burkholderiales; family Usitatibacteraceae; genus UKL13-2. The sequence continues at coordinate 1,565 of JBKJVA010000085.1, read as the reverse complement.
CAAGTTCAAGGACTACGTGGCCATACCGAAGGCCAACGGTTACCAGTCTTTGCATACCACACTGTTCGGCCCGTACGGTACGCCAGTGGAATTACAAATTCGCACCGGCGATATGCATAAAATTGCCGAAGCTGGCGTAGCTTCACACTGGCTATACAAGACGCTGGATGCCAAGAATGAAAACGGCAACCCTCAATCGGACATCCAGCAGCGTACCCACCAATGGCTGCAATCGCTGCTGGAGCTGCAGTCTGCATCCGGCGATGCACTCGAGTTTCTCGAACATATCAAGGTCGACCTTTTCCCGGACGAAGTTTATGCGTTCTCGCCTAAGGGGAAAATCCAGCGACTGCGCAAGGGATCGACCGCTCTGGATTTCGCCTACGCAATCCATTCCGATGTCGGTAATCGTGCCGTCGCTGCGCGCATCGATGACAACAACGTTCCCTTGTCAACGCGCTTGAAAAACGGTGACCGTGTCGAGATCACGACAGATCCCGCCGGGCGCCCCAACCCCGCGTGGCTCAACTACGCGACCACCGGTCGGGCGCGTTCACAGATTCGCCATTACCTCAAAACGACCCAACAGGCTGAGTCCGTCGAGCTTGGGGAGTTGCTGTTGATACAAGCCGTCGGCGCGCTCAATTTCGATCCCAACGACATCGGCAAGACCCACTGGAATAGATTGTTCAAAGGCGACAGCGCCAAAACCAAGGAACAGGTATTGTCGGAGATTGGTCTCGGCAAGCGACTGGCGGTTGTCGCCGCGCGGAAATTATTTGCCGTTTCGGATCTCGTCTCCCCGGAACATCGCCAACGTGATTCCATCACCATTCGCGGCACCGAAGACATGGCGGTGCAATTTGCAACTTGTTGCCGGCCCATTCCGGGTGATCCCATCATCGGCCAGATCAAGGGTGGACAGGGGCTGGTGATACACACCCATGATTGCCCCTCGATTCATCCGTATAAATTTGATCCCGAAAAATGGATTGATGTGCAATGGGACCCGTCGATCGACAGGTTATTCAAGGTGGATATTCGCGTGACCGTCATCGATGGCCGCGGTGTGCTGGCGAAACTTGCTGCAGAAATCGCCTCGACCGACTCCAACATCTCGTATGTAAATATGGAAGACCAGATGGCTGAGAGCGAGAATCGATATACCACGGTGGGATTTACGCTGGAAGTGCGTCACCGCATGCATCTGGCCAGCCTGATGCGACAATTGCGTCACATGCCGGAAGTGGTGAGGATGGTGCGGGTAAAATCCGGCTTGAGCAAAGATCAACAGAGACATTAGGCTTGCCGATCCCATGAGACAGATTATCTCCACCCCACTCGCACCGGCTGCCATTGGCACCTATTCGCAGGCCGTCAAGGTCGGCGACACGGTGTATCTTTCCGGCCAGATTCCACTTGACCCGGCGACCATGCAACTGGTGGAAGGATTCGACAATCAGGTGCGGCGCGTCTTCGATAATCTCAAAGCTGTGTGTGAAGCGGCCGGTGGATCGCTCAACGCGTTGGTGAAAGTAAACGTGTTCCTGATCGACCTGGGTAAC
>JBKJVA010000199.1:0-5639 GCA_046589675.1 Usitatibacteraceae bacterium | reverse complement strand
TCCTCGGCACCGACCTCGATACCCAAGCCGCCAAACTTGCCTGTTGTGGTGGTTTGCATTTCCTTGAATGCATCGGCGTCGAGGAAAGCCGAATGCGGGTCGAGACCGGTCAACATGCCGTTGATCGCCTCTTTGATCAAGCGCTTGTCATCTACATCCTCAACATAGTCACTCTTGATGCGACCAAAGACTTCCGACAGCATACGAACTTCTTCAATCGGCAGATTGAGCATCGTGCTTTGCCGTTCGGCGACTGCGGAGAAATTAAGGCTCAACATGACGCCCACGATCGCCCCGAACCCAACCAGTCCGGCCGCTTTCATTTTGCGGCTCAATGTGTTGCCAGGAACGTATTTTGGTGCGTTGTTCATGCCATCCTCACATTAATTAGCTATATGCTCATTTGGTACTTGTTCAGCGTGCCACCCATTTCATCGGGTCGAACGGCTTGCCCTCGAGGCGCAGTTCAAAATATACACCCGATTCCAACGCGCCGCCGGTAGATCCTACAGACGCGACGGTTTCACCGCTTTGCGCGCGTTCACCGACCTGTTTCAACAGACTTTCATTGTTGCCATAGAGGCTCATGTAGCCTCCACCGTGGTCAAGAATGAGCAGGTTTCCGAAGCCGCGCAGCCAGTCCGCATATACCACCCGCCCATCGGCAACGGCTTTCACAGTCTGCCCAACATCGGCACGGATGAACAGGCCTTTCCACGTTACGCCACCATCTTCTCTAGGGCTGCCGAATCGGCCTTTAAGTTCCCCACGCGTTGGTAACTTTAGTTTTCCTTTCAAAGTCTGAAAAACCCGGCCAACGAAAGAGTCATCTGCATCCACTTCTACGGACGGTCCCTTTTGCTGGATGCGGTCGGCCCGACGTTCTTTGCGATCGACCCGATCTTTCGCTAGCGTTTTCGCCAATTGTTCGATCAACTTCGTGAGGCGGTCTTCGTCACGCTTAAGACGACCGATTTCCAGGCGATTCCGGGTTATGTCAATCTTGATCTTGGTAAATATTTTTTGCCGTGCCATCCGCTCGCTCTGCAGCGCAACGCGGGCTTGCTTCTGGGCGTCCGCATTTGCCGCGAGTTCTTCCTGCTTGGTGCGTGCACTGACTTCCACGGCGGCAAGTGCTCCCAAACTTTGCTTTAATCCGGCGATCATCGATGCGCGGGCCCTGGAAACATAGCCGAAGTACTGTATCTGCCGCGTTACCGAGGCAACATCCCTGCCGTCGAGTAATAGTCGGAGCGCGTCAGCGTTTCCATACATATACTGATAGCGAATCATGCGGTCCAGCAAGGCTTGTTGTCGCGCGACATCTATGCGTCCAGCGTCAATCTTTCGCTTCAGGTCAGCAACGCTTTGTGAAATTTGCCCCTGTTCGCGCCCCAAGGAAAGCAGGCCGCGATTGACTTCACTAATCGCTTTTTCCGACGTTCGTAGTGCGTCGGCGACTTCGCTGCGGGATTCCTCGCTTTTGGCAAGATCGCGTTGCAGATTCTCTATTCGGTCTCTTAATTGATTTAGTTCAGACTTTTGGTCTGCGAAGCTCGGGGCGCAAAACATGGCGAAAAGCAGCGCCGCCATCCAGCTTAAGCTTGACCTCATGTACTTGTCCGCCTCGCCGCGCCCTGACCTAAGCCTTCGCCTTGCCCTGCCTGGCAATCTCGGCCTGCGCCTTGGCAATCTCGCGCTGATCCCCCAGATAATAGTTTCTTATCGGCCGCAGGTCATCGGTCAACTCGTAGACCAGCGGCACCGCCGTGGGGATGTTGAGTCCGACAATTGATTCGTCCGTGACGTGATCGAGATGCTTGATCAGGGCGCGCAAGCTGTTGCCATGCGCGGCAATGATGACGCGCTTGCCCGCGCGCACCTGCGGTGCAATTTCCATTTGCCAGTAAGGCACCACGCGCAGCACCGTGTCCTTGAGGCACTCGGTCAGCGGGAGTTCCTCTGGCAGCAGCCCCGAATAGCGGGGGTCATTCTCCGGATTGCGCTCGTCATCTCGGGCTAGCGCTGGCGGTGGAACATCATAGCTACGACGCCACACCAGCACCTGTTCTTCGCCGAATTTGGCCGCGGTCTCGGCTTTGTTCAACCCTTGAAGCGCACCGTAATGCCGCTCATTCAAACGCCAGTGCTTCACCACGGGGATCCAGCGGCGGTCCATCTCCTCTTGGGTCAGCCACAGGGTGCGGATGGCTCGGGTCAAGAGCGAAGTGTAGGCGAGATCGAAATCCATACCAGCCTCCAGGAGCAGGCGTCCGGCATGCCGCGCTTCATCAACTCCCTTTTCAGTCAAATCAACGTCTTTCCAGCCTGTAAAGCGGTTTTCCAGATTCCAGGTGCTTTCTCCGTGGCGCATCAATACGAGTTTTTTCATTAGGCCAGTCCCGATAAGGTCTTGATTTTGTAGCGATCAACTACATTTAATCGATTGCAAGAATTTGCCGCTGAAACAAGGATTTTGTTGCGGCATGTTGGTAAAATATCAGGTTTTCGCGCCTGACCAAACGATCATTCAATTGAATGGCCGAAATTCACTACCCATTGCCTAACTTATGACCGAGTTTATTTCACAAAATATTATGCTGGTTTTGCTGTTCATTGCCAGCGGTGGCATGTTGCTGTGGCCGGCACTTTCAAAGTTGACCGGTAATTCAAGAGAAATTGGCACCCTCGAAACGACGCGTTTGATGAACACCGGCAACGCCCTCATTCTGGATATTCGCGGCACCGGTGAATTCGGCAGTGGACGCATCCCCAAATCCAAAAATATCCCGCTTGCGGAAATCGACAAACGCATCGACGAAATAGCAAAATTCAAAGACAAACCCGTTGTTGTTACTTGCGGCACGAATATCCGGGCCAATGCGGCGATACGGCTATTGAAGCAGCGCGGTTTCGCCGATGTGTATCAACTGCAAGGTGGGTTTGGCGCGTGGCAACAGGCCAGTTTGCCGGTCGAAAAATAGTGGTCATGCATCGATGCCAAAAATTACCATCTACTTGACTGGCGCGTGCCCCTTTTGTCACATGGCGGAACGACTGCTGCTATCCAAAGGGGTTGCATCGATAGACAAGATACGCATCGATCTCGATCCCGCACAACGCGATGAAATGATGAAGAAAACCGGTCGGCGTACCGTGCCGCAGATTTATATCGGTGAGCGGCATGTGGGTGGCTTCGACGATCTTTCCGCACTCGACAAAGCAGGCGAACTTGAACCGCTGCTAAGGCCTGACAATTTGAAGCAAGCATAACTTACTGAGGAATATGAAATGACCGACGCCGCAATCCAAGACAACCAACCTGTTTACTCCATCGAAAAGATCTACGTAAAAGATCTTTCGCTGGAAGTTCCCAATGCCCCGCAAATTTTCCTTGAACGCGAAGCGCCGCAAGTTGATGTTCAGCTCCACCACGTTTCGAGCAAGGTCGATGAAGGCGTTTTCCAGACCGAGTTGACGTTAACCATCACCGCCAAGATTGGCGAGAAAACCATGTTTCTGGTTGAAGCGAATCAGGCCGGTATTTTTGCCATTCGTAATGTACCGGAGACTGATCTTGAGCCAATCCTTGGCATCAGTAACCCGAATATTTTGTACCCCTATGTTCGTGAGACCGTGTCGGACGCCATCGTACGTGCGGGTTTCCCACCTGTACTTTTGAATCCCGTCAATTTTGAAGCACTCTTTCAGGCGCAGAAGCAGCACGAAGCCCAGCAAGTCACCGCGACACCGGATGCGGCGCAACTGGTGACGCACTAAGGCAATTTGGTGCACAATGCGGTCATGACCAAATTCGTGGTTTACCGAAACGCCGCCATCCTGTGGGCGGCGTTTTGCATGGTCTCCACAGGCGTAATGGCACAAACGCCGCCGTTGCCCTTGCCACTCTTCGCCTCCATTGGCAACAAGCCGGCAATACTTTACGACGGCCTCTCCAGCAAGGCTAATAAGGTCTATATTTTGTCGCGCTTTCATCCGGTCGAGGTGCTGGTCAAGCTTGATAAGTGGACGAAAATACGCAACGCAGAAAATAATATCGGCTGGATGGAAAATGCATTCATGGGAGAAAAGCGCTTTGTACAGGTCGCCAGCGCCCCCGCCGAAATCCGCCTTGCGCCAAATGGCAGCGCGGACATTGTCTTCGAAGCGCAACGCGGAGTACTTCTGGAGCCCACGGGCCCACCGACCGTCGAGGGGTGGTTGCCGGTGCGGCACCGTGATGGTCAGGCCGGTTTTGTGCGCGTCACCCAAATCTGGGGCGCATGAAACTTGCTGTGTTAGGTGCCGGCGCGTGGGGCACGGCGCTCGCCATCTCGCTTTCGCAAAAGCATTCAGTGGCACTTTGGGGCCGCGACCCAATGCATGTCGCGACGTTGGCAGGCACACGAACCAATCTACGGTACTTGCCCGGCATCGCCCTGCCGGATTCTCTCGGCGTGGAATCCGATCTCGCCGCGACGCTGGCGAATGCGGATTTGTCCCTGATCGCCACTTCCACAGCTGGCTTGCCGGCGACCACTGCGTTGCTCCACGAACATGCGCCCGACATGCCAATCCTTTGGGTATGCAAAGGGTTCGATAAAACCACGGGCAGGCTCCCGCACGAAACGGTCAGTCAGCTAGTCGGAACAAAACCGAACATTCACTACGGTGCCCTGAGCGGGCCAAGTTTTGCACTTGAGGTAGCCAAAGGCCTGCCTTGTGCCCTCACGCTTGCGGCCAATGATCTACGTTTCGCCCGCGAAATGACGGCGCAGCTAAATGGTCCGGCGCTGCGTATTTATTCGAGCGATGATCTGATCGGTGTCGAACTTGGCGGTGCGCTTAAAAACGTAATGGCGATCGCCGCTGGTATTTGCGATGGCATGCAGCTTGGCATGAATGCACGCGCTGCGCTCATTACACGGTGCCTGGCAGAAATTGTGCGTCTTGGCGTGGCGATGGGCGGAAAACCGGAAACCTTTATGGGTCTTGCCGGTTTAGGCGATCTGGTGCTGACGGCAACCGGCGACCTTTCGCGCAATCGCGCGGTGGGTATGCAACTGGCGCAGGGCAAAAATCTGGATGCCGTACTTGCCTCCCTCGGCCACGTGGCGGAGGGGGTGAACTCCGCGCAAACCGCGCTGGCGTTGGCCAGACGATACGCAGTCGATATGCCAATCACGGAAGCCGTAAATGCGGTGCTATTTGCGCGTGCCGATCCACGCGAAACAGTAAGGCAACTATTGTCGCGCGAAACCAAGGTGGAGTCAGAATGAACGTTGGGTCGCGATCCATCGCGCAGTCCAGCGTTTGCGCAATTTGATTTAACGATCTACCAAATTCCCTCTTCTCTCCCATCCTTATACTGATCTCGGAGTAAATACATGACCAAGAAAGCCGCACCTAAATCTGCGAAGGGCAAGCCCGCCTCCAAACCGCCCTCGGCCACGAAGGCTGCCAAGATAGCGGCCGACGCATTGTCGTATCCACGTATTTCCCCGGCACAAAAAGCGGAAGTGTTAATCGAGGCGCTACCCTACATCCGCCGCTTCTGGGATAAGAATATCGTCGTCAAATATGGCGGTAATGCGATGACGGATGTGGCGCTCCAGGAGGATTTTGCCGAAGACATCACG
>JBKJVA010000235.1:0-4184 GCA_046589675.1 Usitatibacteraceae bacterium | reverse complement strand
ACGTGGGCTTGATCAAATGAAAATTGCCGTGATAGGTGCCGGTATTGCCGGGCTCTCCTGTGCATGGCTACTCGAGCGCCATGCAGGCGACACCCATCAGGTGACGCTGTTCGAGCAGAACGACACGCTCGGCGGCCATACCAATACGGTGGACGTTACATTGGCGGGCACGACCTATCCGGTCGATACCGGCTTTCTGGTGTTCAACGACTGGACTTACCCGAATCTGATCGCAATGTTCAAATACCTCGAGGTGGAGGTGGCGCAGTCAGAAATGTCATTCGGCATCAAATTGCTTGATGCAGATGGTCGCGGCAAGCTGGAGTGGTGCGGATCCGACAAAATTTCCAGCGTATTTGCGCAGCCCTCAAACCTGCTGAAGCCCGCGTTTTGGGGAATGTTAAAAGACATGCTGCGCTTCAATCGGGAAGCCACAGCACTCGCCGATAGCCAACAGGAAATGCCTGGAACCCTGGGCGAATATCTGTGCATAAACGGCTATGGCGACGCGTTCCGTGATTGGTACCTCAAACCAATGGCGGCCTGCATCTGGTCAACACCGTCACAGAAAATTGATGATTTCCCAATCGTTACCTTCATCCATTTTTGTCGTAACCACGGACTGATCTCGGTAAATGATCGACCGCAGTGGCGCACTGTCAAAGGTGGTGCGCGCAATTACGTCAACAAATTGGCCGCCCAACTTTCAGACGTCCGCCTGCGTGCGACGTTGACACGTGTTAGCCGAGACGACACAGGCGTGATGGTAACGACTGCTGCTGGTGTTGAACGCTTCGACCAGGTGGTTTTCGCCTGTCACGCCGATCAGTCGCTCGCGCTCCTTGGCGATGGCGCTAACGATAGTTTAGTACGAAGCATACTTACCAAAATTCCCTGGCAGCCAAATACTGCGATCCTTCACACTGATAAGAGCTTATTGCCCGACCGGCCGCGCGCGTGGGCGGCGTGGAACTACACGGCCTGGCATCCAGACACACGGCAATCACGTAGTAGTTCAAATGAAAACTCACCGGTCTCTTTGTCTTACCTCATCAATCGACTCCAGCCGCTTCCCTTTACCACACCCGTGATTGTGAGCATGAATCCACTCATTGCGCCCGATCCAGGCAAGGTGCTCAAAACCATCCAGTACGACCACCCGCTATTCCTGGGTGAAAGCGCCACGGCCAAACGCGAACTGCGTGGCATTCAGGGACAACGCAGCACTTGGTTCGCAGGTGCCTGGACGCGCTATGGATTCCACGAAGATGGATTGATGTCCGGTATTGCGGTCGCGCAAGCGTTGGGTGCGGTGGTGCCATGGGCCACCAATGTACCTGCCGCAAACGATCTTGCGCGCCCTTATCCCGGTATTGATGCATGAACTCCTGGCCAGAAAAAGCGCAGCCAGAGTTGTGTGTGGGTCGCGTCTTCCACAAACGTTTCCGGCCAGTGCAACACCAATTTTCCTACAGCGTCTTTTTCCTGCGCCTGCCACTGTCTCGCCTGCAGGAACTCGGCAATCGCTGGTTTTCGAAGGATCGTTTCAATCTGCTGTCTTTTTTTATACGCGACTATGGCCCGCGTGACGGAACCAGCCTGGACACCTGGATGCGTACGCTGCTTTACCGTGAAGGCATTGACAGCGCGGATGGTGAGATCGTTTTACAGACTTTTCCCCGGCTGCTCGGTTACGTATTCAATCCCATCAGCATTTGGTATTGCTTTGACCAGCGCGGGGAACTGCGCGCGGCCCTTGCCGAAGTCCACAACACCTTCGGCGAGCATCATAACTATCTGGTGGCACACGCTGACCAGCGCCCCATCACGGCAGGCGATTGGCTGACGGCGCGGAAGGTATTTCATGTGTCGCCGTTCTGTGAGGTGAAAGGCCATTACCGTTTCCGCTTTGAACAGGTTGCCGGCCGCGCGTTTGCGCAAATTGATTATTACGACGTCGATGACCCAACAGTCGATGACGCTGGCAAGCTGATCGTCACAACGATGTCCGGCACTGCCGAGCCCCTGACTTCGCGCGCAGCCCTGTTCGCGTTCCTGCGCTACCCGCTGATGACGCTTGGCGTGGTCGGACGTATTCACTGGCACGCATTCAAGCTGTGGCTAAAGCACGTGCCGTTTTTTACCAAGCCCGAACCCCCTTCTCTCGAAACCACTCGGTAACATTTTGCCCATAAACCACCTTAAACCATTAACCATTAATCATGAACACAACCACCAACGAACTTACTTCACTACCACCGGCGATCAAGTTACCCGCGATTGCCAAATTGTTCTACAGCCTGATCAAGCGATTGGACAGAGGCTCGCTGACGTTCACGTCTCCGGAAGGCCACACCAGTCTGTTTCGTGGCGCGCACGCCGGCCCGCATGCAGATTTGCGTATCACTGACTGGAGTGTCGCGAGCGATGCCATCAAGGCCGCTGAAATCGGTGTCGCCGAAAATTACCGCGACGGGCGCATGTTCACATCCGATCTAACGTCATTCCTGATGCTTTGTGTTGAAAACGAGAAAGCCCTGGAAGCCGTGTTCTACGGCAAGCCATTGGTCGCGCTACTATTTCGCATCAAGCATCTATTGCGTGCCAACACCCGTGCGCAGGCCAAGAAAAATATTTCTGCGCACTACGATATGTCCAATGCGTTCTACCAGTTGTGGCTGGATGAAACGATGTCGTATTCGAGCGCTGTGTTTAATGGCAATCCGGCGCAATCGATGGTGGCCGCTCAGGAGGCAAAATATCAGCGCATTCTTGACGTGCTCAAACCCCAGCCCGGCGAGACGATCCTGGAAATTGGCTGCGGCTGGGGTGGCTTTGCGGAGTACGCGGCCAAGTCATGCGCAGTAAAGGTCACTGGCATCACGTTATCAACTGCACAACTTGCGTTCGCCGAAAAACGTATTGCCGATGCAGATTTACAGCATCTCGTCGATTTGAAATTGATCGACTACCGTGACGTAGAGGGGCAGTTTGATTACGTGGTGTCGATTGAAATGTTTGAAGCGGTGGGCGAACGTTACTGGGCAACTTACTTCAAGACCGTTCGCGACCGTCTGAAACCTGAGGGGCGGGCAGTAATTCAGTCGATTACCATTGCCGAGGAAGTATTTGCACGCTACCGCGAAACAAGTGATTTCATCCGCGAATATATATTCCCCGGTGGCATGCTGGCACCGATTCCGCGCTTTATCGCCGATGCCAAAAAGCAGGGTTTGGTTGCTGGCGAGCCTTATCGTTTTGGCCTCGATTATGCGGAGACGCTCAAATGGTGGTTACAGCGCGTGAACGCCAGAGCCAGTGAGATCAAGCCGATGGGATTTGATGAAAAGTTTTTGCAAATATGGCGCTTCTATCTTTGCTATTGCGAGGCCGGTTTTCGTACTGGCCGCACGGACGTAATGCAGATCGAACTGACCAGGGAAAGCTAGAGATGAAACTCCTTGCTATGAGAAAGATGAAACATATAGTCGGAGGATTGCTATTGACGTGCGCATTTTCGGCGTCGGCCAACATCCTGCCAGACGCGCTGACACGTGATCTGATGGGACTCACTGTGCGTGGCGCCGCCGTCATGCGGTTTATTGGACTGAAAGTTTATGACGTACGGCTATGGACGCCAATGAAACCGTTCACCTATGCCGATCCGTTTGTCGTCGAGCTGGTTTACGACATGTCTTTAAAAGGCAAAGATATCGCTGACCGCAGTGTCAAGGAGATGCGCGCGCAAGGTTTCAAAGACGAAACAAAACTAAAGCGCTGGGGAGAACAGATGACAAAAATCTTCCCGGATATCAAATCCGGCGATACCTTAATCGGCCTGTCGATACCAGGTAAAGAAGCGCGGTTCTACAATCGCGAAAAATTGATTGCGACCGTTCCGGATCCGGAGTTCGCCAAAGCTTTTTTTGATATTTGGCTGTCTGAAAAATCGAGCGAACCGCAATTGCGGCTCAAATTGCTGGGTGAGAACTAAGCCACTTTTTTCACGCCCCAGCCCAACTGTCCATATTTGCCGTGCCGGCCACCACCCGCGTTTCCACATGGCGTTTACTCGCCTACAGCCTCACCAGCATTCCGCTGGCAATGGCGGCGCTGCCGATTTATGTGCATGTGCCAAAATTCTATTCCGATGTGGTCGGCCTCAATCTCATTGCCATCGGTGG
>JBKJVA010000175.1:0-6477 GCA_046589675.1 Usitatibacteraceae bacterium | reverse complement strand
GTGTTGCTGCACTTCCTGAAGGGCACCCGGCGCGTACTCGGTGGTGATTTCTTCCCGGAACCTGATGACATCGAGAAAATTGACCGCCTCGTTATGTTCACGGACATAGTCGTAGCTCTTGGTTGAACCATCGTGGTTGTTGAACGCCACGCACGGCGAGAGTATATCGATAAAGGCAGCACCCTGATGCAGGATGGCACCTTGAATCAGCGGCACCAGTTGTTGTTTGTCACCGGAAAAACTGCGCGCAATGTAGGTGGCACCGAGTTGCATGGCCAATCCGACCAGATCGATCGCTTCATCGGCGTTGATGGCACCACGTTTGCTTTTTGAGCCCCGGTCCGACGTTGCGGAAAATTGGCCTTTGGTTAAGCCGTAGACACCATTGTTTTCGACAATGTAAGTCATGTTTACGCAACGCCGCATGATATGTGCAAATTGGCCCAGTCCGATCGAGGCTGAATCGCCATCACCGGACACACCCAGATAAATAAGGTCGCGATTGGCCAGGTTGGCACCGGTCAGCACCGACGGCATGCGGCCATGCACACTGTTGAAACCGTGCGAATTACCGAGAAAATAGGTGGGCGTTTTTGATGAACAGCCAATACCGGAAAGTTTGGCGATGCGATGCGGGGGAAGATCGAGCTCGAAGCACGCCTGAATAATGGCGGCACTGATCGAATCGTGACCGCAGCCTGCACACAGCGTCGAAATTGCGCCCTCGTAATCGCGACGTGTGTAGCCCAGCTTATTTCGCGGCAGGGCGGGGTGATGCAGTTTCGGCTTGGCAAGGTAGGTCATTTGTTTTCCTGACTGACACGCCTGGGCGTCACGGCATGCAAGGGCGCAACGTGCAGCGCTTTTAGTTTTTGTGAAATTTCGTTGGCAATGAAGCGCGCGGTAATTGGCGTGCCGTCGTAATGCAACACCGGCGTTAATACGGCCGGATCAATTGCGCCTTCGTTGATCAGCAGCGTACGCAGTTGTGCATCGCGATTTTGCTCGACAACGAAAAGGTCGTCGTGCGCAGCGATGAAATCCAGCACATCATCGGCAAACGGAAATGCCCGTACCCGCAAAGCATCGAGATACAGCCCATTTGCACTGAGCAAATCGAGAGCCTCATGCATAGCCGGGCTGGTGGAGCCGTAGTAAATCGCGCCGAAACGGGTCGAATGGGCGGCTTTTCGAAGGATCGGCTTTGGCACTTTCTCCTTGGCGGTCTCGAATTTTCGCAGGAGGCGTTGCATATTATCGACATAGGCGTCGCCTTCTTCGGTGTAGCGCGCATAACGATCACGACTGGTGCCACGTGTGAAATAGCTGCCTTTGGTGGGGTGCGTGCCGGGATAAGTGCGGTAGGGGATACCGTCGCCATCGACATCGAGGTAGCGGCCAAAATCCTTGCCCGCGTCAAGTGCTTCGGCCGTCATCACCTTGCCGCGATCCATCAGTCGCGTATCATCCCAGTCGAACGGCTTGCACAGGCGCTCGTTCATGCCGATATCGAGATCCAGCATCACAAAAATCGGCGTCTGCAGACGGTCGGCGAGATCGAATGCTTCCGCGCCAAAAGTGAAACACTCATAAGGATCTTCGGGAAACAGCAACACGTGCTTGGTGTCCCCATGCGAGGCATAGGCACAACTGAGGACATCCGACTGTTGGGTTCGTGTCGGCATGCCGGTCGATGGCCCGGCGCGCTGTACGTCAAATATCACCGAGGGAATTTCCGCAAAATAGGCGAGTCCGAGAAATTCCTGCATCAGCGAAATACCCGGCCCCGAGGTTGCTGTGAATGCCCGGGCACCGTTCCACGCGGCACCAATTACCATACCGATGGAGGCGAGTTCATCTTCTGCTTGAACGATGGCGTAGCGCGCCTTGCCAGTCTCAGTGGTGCGGAATTTCTTGCAGTGTTTTGCAAACGCTTCCGCGAGCGAAGATGAGGGCGTGATCGGGTACCACGCGGCCACGGTGGCGCCGCCGTAAACTGCACCCAGCGCAGCCGCACTATTACCTTCAACGAAAATCTGGTCGCCTACGTTGTCGGCGCGCTTTACTTTCAGACCGATGTTGCAGTCGAGGTGGGCAAGCGCGTAATCGCGGCCCAGGTGCAATGCGGTAATGTTGGGCGTCAGCAGTTTTTCTTTGCCTTTGTATTGTTCGGCGATGAGTTGTTCGATCACATCGACTTCAACATCGAGCAATGCCGACAAGGCACCAACGTAAATAATATTCTTGAATAACTGTCGCTGTCGCGGGTCTGTGTATGCGCTATTGACGATCTCGGTAAGCGGGATGCCGATGACATTGATGTCGTCACGAAATTTCGACTGCGGCATTTGCCTGGTCGAATCGTAAAACAGATATCCACCCGGTTCGATTTCGGCGACGTCCTTGTCCCAGGTTTGCGGGTTCATCGCCACCATGAAATCACAACCACCGCGGCGGGCGAGATAACCCTCCTCGGTTACGCGCACTTCATACCAGGTCGGCAGCCCCTGAATGTTGGACGGAAAAATATTACGCGGCGAAACAGGCACACCCATACGGAGTATTGATTTTGCGAACAAGGTATTTGCCGACGCCGAGCCCGAGCCGTTGACGTTGGCAAACTTGATGACGAAATCATTGACCGCCTTTATTGCCTGCTTGCTCATTCTGCGGCCTCCGCCATTTTTTCGGGCCGCAGTCGCGGCCTGCTTCCAGCATAGGTCATTTCGATCAATGATTTCTGCATATCCCAGGCACCGGTCGGACAGCGTTCTGCGCAAAGGCCGCAATGCAGGCAAACATCTTCATCTTTTGCCATGATGCGGCCGGTTTTCAATGCACGGGAAACGTATAAATCCTGGCTGAGGTTGTGTGCAGGCGCGGTGAGGCGCGCACGCAGCTCATTTTCTTCGCCATCTGCTGTAAATGTGATGCAGTCCATCGGGCAAATATCGACACACGCATCGCATTCGATGCACTGCGCGGTATTGAATACCGTCTGCACGTCGCAATTGAGGCAGCGTTGCGCTTCCTTGTAGCCGAGTTTGGCGTCGAACCCGAGCTCGACTTCGACGCGAATGCTCTTGAGCGCGATAGAGACGTCTTTGAGTGGCACTTTGTAGCGGAGATCGCCGGTAATGGCGTTGTCATAGCTCCACTCATGTATCCCCATTTTCTGACTGAGCAGGTTCATCATCGGCGGAGGGCGGATGGCCACGTCTTCGCTTTGGCAGAACTTGTCGATGGAGATGGCGGCATCATGGCCATGCGCGACCGCCCAGATGATGTTCTTGGGCCCAAACGCGGCGTCACCACCGAAAAATACCTTGGGCAAGCTTGCCTGCATGGTCGTTTTGTCTACCACCGGCATATTCCATTTATCAAAATCAATTCCCGCATCCCGTTCAATCCAGGGGAACGAATTCTCCTGGCCGATGGCAACCAGCACGTCGTCGCAGGGCACATGCACATCGGGCTGGCCCGAGGCGACCAGAGTGCGGCGTCCCTTGTCATCGTATTTCGCTTCGACGATTTCGAAGCTCACGCCGGTGAGTTTGCCGTTCTCAAGGGTGAACGCCTTGGGTACATGAAAATTGATGATAGGAATACCCTCGTGTTGGGCATCCTCTTTTTCCCACGGCGAGGCTTTCATTTCTTCAAAGCCCGACCGCACAATGACTTTGACGTCGTCACCGCCCAGCCGCCGCGAGGAACGGCAGCAGTCCATGGCCGTATTGCCACCGCCCAGTACGATCACGCGCTTGCCGATTTTTTCGATGTGTCCGAACGAGACCGACGATAGCCAATCGATACCGATGTGGATATTTGCGGCAGCCTCTTTGCGTCCGGGAATATCCAGATCCCTGCCGCGCGGTGCACCGGTGCCGACAAAAATGGCATCGTATTTTTCGGCGAGCACGGCTTTCATGCTTTCGACGCGCGTCCCGGCGCGGAATTCAGCGCCGAGGTTGAGTACGTAATCGACTTCCTCATCAATCACCGATTCGGGCAAGCGAAAGCGCGGAATCTGCGTACGTATCATGCCGCCGGCACGTGCATCGCCGTCATGGATGACAACGTGATAGCCGAGCGGCAAAAGATCGCGCGCGACGGTAAGCGAGGCGGGTCCGGCACCGATGCAGGCGATACGTTTGCCGTTTTTCTGCCGTGCAGGCTTGGGCAGGCGATCGCGAATGTCCTCCTTCAAATCGGCAGCGACGCGCTTCAAGCGGCAGATTGCGACCGGTTCCGGTTTTGCGTTAACACTGGCCGCGCCGGTCTCGCTGGGGCCATTGTTTTCCTCCACGCGTCCGCGTCGGCAGGCGGGTTCGCAGGGACGATCACAGGTGCGCCCAAGAATTCCTGGAAAGACGTTCGATTGCCAGTTGACCATATAGGCATCGCCGTAGCGCCCGGCGGCAATCATGCGAATGTACTCTGGAACGGGGGTGTGGGCAGGGCACGCCCATTGACAATCTACTACCTTGTGGAAGTAGTTCGGCTGACTTATATCAGTCGGTTTCACTGGCACTTCTCCTTATTGGCATCCGGCGTAGCTGCCCGACGCGTGAGGCGAGTATTACAGGTTGGCGTCAATCCTGCCATGCGGCGGTGCAGCATCGCGTTTCGTTGGTAGAATCCATTTGCAGCACCTATCCGTAGAGCACATAGGCGAACAACAAAGAAAACCAGTTGAAAAACATACTTGTGCTATTTGATGCCGATTGGGATCAATCACAGCTCGCAAAAGCCGCCGAGGATCAAGCCAGTCCCACGTACAAGTTTTTCTACGAAGGGTTTGATCTTTTCAGCTTTCCGGGCAATGCACGACTGCTGACATTCGACGTTTTTAAATTTGTCGACAAGCTGGCAAAAAAATATCGGTCGGAGAATCTGGCTGGCATCATTTCCAGCAACGAACAATTCGGTGCGCTGGCAGGTGCACTGCTGGCGCGAAAACTGGGCTTGCCCGGACCTGATCCCAAGGCGCTGATCGCCGCGCAGCACAAATACATTGCGCGGCGCATTCTCCAGCAAGAAGTGCCCGAGACAAATGTCGCATTCCACGTGTTTCCGTATACGTTTCGATCCGCTGAAGAAATTCCGCTCAAGTTTCCGTATTACGTGAAACCGGTGAAGGCCGCTTACTCGGTGCTGGCGCGGCGGGTGGACAGTTTTGCCGAACTGCAGCAGCACATGACCTTCCACCCGTGGGAGCAATACATCATCAAGCGACTGGTGCGGCCATTCAACGACGTGGTCAGAAAACTCACTGACTTCGATGTTGACGCCCACTGGATGATCGCTGAAGAGCTGATCGACGGCCAGCAGATCAACGTCGATGGTGTCGTCATCAACGGCGAGATTCACATACTGGGCATCATCGACGCGGTCATGTATCCAGGCACCGATCAATTTATGCGCTTCGAATATCCCAGCCGTTTGCCACCAGATCGTGACCAGCGCGCACGCGAAACAGCCAAACGCATTGTGCGCGCGTTGGGGCTCGACCACGGGCTGTTTAATGTGGAGATGCGTGTCTGCAATGAAACGGGCGAGTGCCGATTGATTGAAGTCAATCCCCGTATGGCGGCGCAGTTTTCAGACTTGTACGAAAAAGTGGACGGTATCAATCTGCACGATGTGGCGCTCAAAATTGCCACCGGCGAAACACCTGATCTGGCATCGGGAAGAGGCAAATACAAAGTGGCGAGCAGTTTTGTTTTCCGCAAATTTGACGGCACACCGCTGACCAACTCGCCTGGTCATGAAAAGCTGGGCTGGCTGCGAGAATTTGATCCGGACGCGTTTCTCGCCTTGTTCGTAAAGACGGGGGGTGGCTTGAAGCGGGAAATGAAGTGGTTAGGCAGCCACCGTTACGCGACGTTGAATATGGGCGGTGAATCGGAACAGCATCTGCTGGAAAAATTTCATTTGGTAAAACAGACGCTGGAGTTTGAGACCGGGTAGAAAGTTGCAGGGCCAAGCCGGTATTTGTCACACCTATTTTTCCTGTTATTTCGAACCCAGTCTCTTCGGGTGAGAAATCTGCTTAATCTAGTGGTCTAGTGGAAAAGGAAAAAGCAGATTTCTCTCTACGTTCGAAATGACAGTTTGATGTTCATCCCGTATTAACGACAATATTCAAACCCCTGCCATTTTTCATACCCCTGTCATTTCGAATCCGGCTTCATCGGGTGAGAAATCTGCTTTATCTCAGTGGAAAAAGAAAAAGCAGATTTCTCACTACGTTTGAAATGACAGAACGCCGTTTTATCCGTACGCGGTTAACTTGTAATCAGCGCAATCTTCTGCGTACCCGCTAAGGTAAAATTGCACCTTCGCCATCGCGCACAGACTTCCCTCGCAAATCGTCATGAATCTCACCACCGTTTCCGGTATTCGTCAGGCATTTATTGACTTTTTCGTCTCCAAAGGCCACACCCATGTGGCATCCAGTTCGCTGGTACCGGGCGA
>JBKJVA010000144.1:0-2155 GCA_046589675.1 Usitatibacteraceae bacterium | reverse complement strand
GTCGATCAGGATCGAGTCGACTTCATCGACAATGCCGAAATTGAGGCCGCGCATGACACGTTCGGCTTTGTTGGTCACCATGTTGTCGCGGAGATAATCGAAGCCGAATTCGTTGTTGGTGCCATAGGTGATGTCGGCTTGGAAAGCTGCCTGCTTCGCATCGTGCGGCATTTGCGAAAGGTTACAGCCGACGGTGAGACCAAGAAAACTGTGTAGTCTGCCCATCCACTCCGAATCGCGCTGCGCCAGATAATCGTTGACCGTGACCACGTGCACACCTTTGCCACTAAGCGCATTCAGGTAGGAGGGCAGCGTTGCCACCAAGGTTTTCCCTTCACCGGTGCGCATTTCGGCGATCTTGCCGTCGTTCAACACCATCCCGCCAATCAATTGCACATCAAAGTGACGCATCCCTAGCGCACGTTTGCCGCCCTCGCGCACCACTGCAAAGGCTTCGGGGAGTAACTGTTCCAGCGTCTCACCTTTGCTATATCGATCTTTGAATTCATCGGTCTTGGCTTTGAGTTCCGCATCGGACAACTTCTCGATCGACGGTTCAAGCGCATTGATCAGCACAACGGTTTTGCGATATTGCTTTAGCAGTCGCTCATTGCGGCTACCGAAAATGGATTTCAAAAATGTGTCGAACATGTAAGGCTTTCTTGTTGTCGCTGCCCTGTGGCAGGGTTGGAGTTTTGCAAAAAATGAATTTATTCAGGACGCATCTCGCATTGCGGGTGACGTGCAAGATGGGGGCACGCAGCACGGATCACAATCGCCCAGAATACCGGGCGGATTGCAATGCGCGGGGCCGGAGACTACGGGGCGCGCGCGGACTTAGTCGCAACCGCAGGTTCCTGAGCCTTGACGAAGGAAAGGAAACGGTTGGGATTCAGCGGGACGCTGTTTTCGCGAACTTCAAAATGCAGATGCGGGCCGGTGGCGCGACCGGACTGGCCAAGATCACCAATGCGCTGGCCTTTAAGTACAACATCGCCGACCTTGACGGTCAGTTTTGACAGGTGTGCATAGCGGGTGGTGAGGCCGTTGTCGTGATCGACATCGATCATCTTTCCGTATTCGGCATGCACTTCGGCTGAAGCAACTACTCCGCCAGCTGCGGCCAAAACGGCCGAGCCGTGTGGCGCGATGAAGTCAACGCCGGTATGGAACGCCTGCCGCCCGTTGAACGGATCGATTCGGTAGCCAAAATTGGACGAGTGATAACCCGTTACTACCGGCAGGGTGGTGGGTATGGCTTTGGCGGCTAGTCGGCCTGCCATTAAAACCGAATCAAACATACCCAGCTTGTCGCCACGATCGTCGAGAGCGCGCGAAATTTCGGTGAGCCTGGTGCCGAAATCCTTAAACGAAATTTCTTCGGAGAGTGCTTTGGAAGGCGCTGGGCCACCCTGTCCCGGCGTTTCTGAAAAGCGAAATTCTTCGGGCTTGATGCCGGCGGCTTTGCCAAGACGTTCGCCAAATGCATCCAGTCGCATCAATCGCGCCTGCAGCTCTCCAAGCTTGACGGCGAGCGAATTCAACTGTTCGCGCATCTCTTTTTCAGCGGCGAGGGTTTTTTGCTGGGTGAGCGTCGAAATGAGGCTCTGGATAAACGGGTTCTGGATATCGACCGCGTATTTCATGGTTACCCAGTAGGTGCCCAATGCAAACATGAAGCCCGCACTGATAAAGCCACACACGGCCATGATAATCTGTGACTGCGAGATCGTGACGATACGGCTTTTGGCCAGACTGTCCGATACGAGAATTATATTCATCCGATACTCCTGCCTATCCTGCGATGCCTGCCATGGCGCTCAAGACACCAACCGACCCAAAACCGCACACCGGCTCCAAGCCAATCCACACCTTGTTGAGCGAAAGCGAGACGCTGCTGCCATTTCATCAGCGGCTACGCCAAATTTCCAGGCTTCAAAAAACATTTGTCGACGCTCTACCGCCCGGCCTGAGTGAATCAAGCCGTATTGCCACAGTGGAGGGATCGACGATTATTGTTGCGACGGCTAACGGTGCCGTGGCGGCAAAATTAAAACAAATGTTGCCGCGCCTACTCGACAAATTTCGTGAAAATAAAAAGCAATATCAAGAGGTTACCGGAATTTCCGTGATCGTGCAACCCGACTTTTTTGTC
>JBKJVA010000039.1:0-10214 GCA_046589675.1 Usitatibacteraceae bacterium | reverse complement strand
GTCATGCCCCACTCTTCGCGATCAACTGGCTTGCCCAGCTTGGCAATATTGCGCCGCGTCTCGGCGAGGCTAACGCGCTTGACGTTGCCGACGAGGTCATTGCTGGCGATGGAGATTGCCGAATAGTCGCGCCACTTGCGTGTGTAGCCGATCTTCGGGTTCATGGTCGCCAGCTTTGCCTGCGCCTCTTGCTTGGTGGCCGGGCTCATCCAGTCGAGGCCATCGATGCTTTGCGCAAATGCGGCCACCAGATTGGCGACCAGTCCTTCCATGCGCGCCTTGTGCGCAGGTGGGAAATGTTTCTCTACGTAACGTTTGCCCAGCGCCTCGCCCAGTGACGCCTCAACCACACGTACACCGCGCTTCCACGTGTCCTCATTGGCGGGTACGCCGCGCAGCACAGTGCCGGTGAAAACGAAATTGTCATTCACCAACGACCTGGAAAGGTACGGCGCATAGTGGCTGATGAGATGCCATTTGAAATAGGCTTTCCAGGTGACCAACGGCGTACTCTCCAGCGCCTTGCCGAATCCAGCCAGATAGCCCGGCTGACTGACAATCACCGACGTGACTTTGCCATCGAGTTCTGCCGCACGCAGGTACGCTTTCCAGTCGTAGCCTGGCACCAGCTCGGCCAGTTTGGCGAGTTCAAACTTATTGTAGGTTTTGACCGGGTTGCGGTTCTCGACGCGGCTCCACTGCGCTTTGGCCAGCTCGGTTTCCAATGCGAGAATTTCTGTTGCGCGCGACGCGGGCTGTTTTTCGCCGCTCTGCACCAATGCTTTTTCAATCAGCGCCAGATACTTCGCTCGCGCATCTTTCAGCTTGGCGTCGCTGACATTGAGGTAATAGTCGCGGTCTGGCAGGCCAAGCCCGCTTTGGGTCAAAATGACTTTGTATTGTGTCGCGTCCCTGGCATCCTGCGCTACGCGGAAAGCAAACGGGGCATTGATTCGCATCTGGTTGAAGTAGCTGATCAACGTCGGCAATCCGGCTTTATCCTCAAGGGCATCGACACGCGCGAAGTCAGCCTGAAGTGGTTTCAAGCCAAGTGACTCTCGCTGGGCCTCGTCCATAAAGCTTTCGTACAAATCGCCGATTTTCTGCGCCTCACTCCCAGCTTCTTTGTCCTTTTGCGCAACGATTGAATTAACAATGGTATGCAGATTTTCGAGCGCGGTCTCGCGCAATTCATCAAACGACCCCCAGCGCGATTTATCTGGCGGGACAGGTGTGTTGTCCAGCCATGCACCGTTCGTATAACGATAAAAATCATCCTGCGGGCGTACCCTGGTATCCATGTTGCGGAGGTTGATTCCCGACGACAAAACAAGCGCTCTAGCGGTGCCAGACGCTGACGTTGAAGCCGAAGCTGCAGCAGTGGGCGCGGGTGCGTGTGCAATAGCGACGTGGACGGAAACCAGCGCGGTAAATAGCAGGGAAATCGGTGCACTCAATAATTTTCGGTTCAAAATCTGGTCCTTGGGGTGGTCATTAACAAACTAAAAGAATTCCACGTCAGCGCGTATTTCCGCACGCATCGGCGATTCGGCAGCGACGGTTGCGTCGTATTGGACCGCACGGTTACGGCCATGTTCCTTGGCCCAGTAGAGCGCAGCGTCGGCGTGTTCGAGCACCAACGAGGGCTGATCGACCTGACCGATCCTGACATAGCCGATACTGATGGTGAGACGGCCAGCCTGGGGGAACTGGAACGCCTCGACGATCGCGCGAAAACGCTCAAAGGCCGCATGGGCGTTGTGCTCTTCGGTGGGTTTGAGCAGCACCACGAATTCTTCGCCCCCGAATCGATAAAGCTTGTCGTGATTGCGAAACGACGCTTTCATCAACGTCGCCAGCAGCAACAGCATTTCATCACCAATCAAATGACCGTAGTTATCGTTCACACGCTTGAAATGATCGATGTCGAGAACCGCAAGCCAATGCGCAAGGGGTGCAGTACGAGCACGGCGGCGACGCGGCAAACGCATGGCTTTGACGTGACTGTCATCGCTGGTAGAGAGACTGTACAAGATGCTCATTAAGTGTTTGTCAAAGGTTTTGCGATTGAGCAAGCCCGTCAGGGTGTCGATCTCGCTGTAGTCAAGTAGCGACAACATGTTGGTAAATATCGCCAGTACGTGTTCCGCGATCGCCAACTGATTTCCATCCAGCAATTTTCCGGCGAGAGTGACAAACCCGAATACGCTACCGTTGGCTCTGGCGATCGGAAAAACGGTCTGGTCTCCAGTGGTCTGGCGCAAGCCGCTTTCCAGGCAGACGACGAGTTGCGGATAGTATTCGATCGATACCATACTGTCGGGAACAGACAGCCCATCATCGTGAATGTGCGCACCGGTATCGTCAACGACGGCGGCTGGCCAAACAAATGCTTCACCTGGTGCCTGTAGCAACTTTAGAACGCTAACGCTGACAGACCCCAACAGGTCGCGTAGCGCTTGCGCCACGGCAACCTTGAGTTGCGGACGGTTGCGCTCGCTGGTGATACGTTCTATGTGTGACAGCAATTTGTTCATGAACGATAATAACTTGGCCAATAAACGTAACATACCTCAGCAGCCAGCTGGGAATTCCTGGCAGACCACCGGCGCACGGTACCATGGTTTGCACCCAAAGTTCCGCGAACTTTCCGAAGCAACTTGTACTGGTTGTTAAACCGTGCGTGCAGTAATATCCAAAAATAAACAGTTCAACAGGAGAACGCAATGCCAGCTAAAACTGCGAATGATTTCAACCCAGAAGTAATGAAGCTGTTCGATCAATATGTGCACGGTATTATTGACCGTCGCAGCTTTCTGAGTCGCGCGACCAAATATACGGTTGGCGGCATGACGGCGACGATGTTGCTCGACGCCTTGAACCCGAAATTTGCCCAGGCCCAGCAGGTAAAGAAAGACGACGCCCGCCTCGTTTGCAAAAACGTCGATTACCCATCACCTGACGGCTACGGCAAGATGCGCGGTTATCTGGCGAGTCCGGTGAAGGCGTCCGGCAAACTGCCCGGAATACTGGTGGTGCATGAGAATCGCGGACTCAACCCGCACATCGAAGATATTACCCGCCGCCTGGCGCTGGATAACTTCATCGCATTCGCGCCCGATGCACTATTTCCACTTGGCGGCTATCCAGGTGACGAAGACAAGGCGCGCGAGTTGTTCGCGAAACTGGAGCAACCAAAAACGCGCAATGATTTCATCAATGCAGCCGGCTATCTGAAAGCGTTGCCCGAGTGCACCGGAAAAATCGGCGTGGTCGGATTTTGCTACGGCGGCGGCATCGCCAATCTGCTCGCGACACGCATTCCCGACCTCGGCGGCGCAGTGCCTTACTACGGTTCGCAACCTCCCGTGGCTGAGGTCGCTAAAATCAAATCGCCGTTACAGGTGCATTACGCCGATATCGACGAACGCATAAACGCCGGTTGGCCCGCATATGAAACTGCACTCAAAGAGGCTGGCGTCAAATTCGAAATGTTCAAGTATCCTGGCACGCAGCACGGCTTCAACAACGATACAACGCCGCGCTACGATGAGAAAGCGGCGAAGCTATCGTGGCAGAGGACGATGGATTTCTTTAATAAAAATTTGCGGACGTAACGCAGAAGATGTCCGGGCAGTGCGCGCGCGTCCGGACGCATGAAGCTGGCAAAAATTGAAGCTGGGTAATGAGAAATGACTACTCTAGCAGCCTGTCGGACTTAAGGAAAATCGGCTGCAAAATGACCTGGCCGGTGCATAATTCCCCGCTTTCCAGTGCCAATGGAACAACCATTGGCTCGAAAAGCGTGAAATTCTGCCCGCGCCCATCTCATTTTTCGCTTCGATTCCTTAAGTCCGACAGGCTGCTTGGAGAAAACTAAATTGACAGCAGCCGAGTTGGTCACGCGGGGGATGCAGTTACTCAAGGCGGGACAGGCGTCCGAGGCCGAGCAGGTATTTCTAAATGTGCTTGCGCAGGATGCTGAAAATCTTCACGCACACTTCGCGCTTGGTATCGCCTGTTATCAGTTAGGCAAGCTGACAGAGGCTGAACGAAATTTATCCGCGTCGATTGCACGGCGTCCGGACTTCCTGCCCGCATATAACAACCTCGGCCTGGTGCATAAAGCCATGGGAAACCTGGATCGAGGCATGGCGATATTGCAGCGGGCAATTGCGATTCACCCCGGCTATGTCGATGCCATCTACAACCTCGCGCTGATGCAGGAGGAAAGTGGTGATCGCACTGGCGCGATACATTCATACCGACGGGTGCTTGAATTAAAACCAGAGGGTTTTCACGCACATACCAATTTAGGCTTGCTGCTTCGCGCAGACGGCGATGCGACGACCGCCCACTGGCATCTGGATATTGTGGCGAAACAGTTTCCGCTGGACGTTGCTGCCCTGGTCAATTTGGCCCTTGTGCTTACCGACCTTGGGCGCTATAGCGAGGCAATCAGCATCGGCGACCGTGCGGCTCAGCTTGAACCCGATAACTATTCCGTGTGGGAGGCAGTCGGCAACGCACAACGCCTGGCGGGTGACGCTGGCAACGCGGTGTTTTCGCTACAGCGTGCGCATACACTCAATGCTGAATCCGTTGAATTGCAATATGAACTCGGACTCGCACACAATGCCGCTGGCGACATCGAGTCGGGGCGCACCACCTTGAATGCAGTCGCGCGGACGCGACCAGACTGGCTAAAAATCTTGTTCGCGCGCGATCTCGCCCTGCCTCTCATTTACGTGAATGATCAGCATATCGCCGATAGCAATGCAGGCTTTGTTACCGGCCTTGAACATATTGAGGCGCGCCTTCTGGGTAATGATCGCTGGCCGGTTGAGGAGGGTTTAGCGGCGATATCGGGTTACGCGCCGTTTTATCTTCACTATCAGGGGCTCGATAACACCAATCTGCAACGGCGTTTTGGACACATCGTCGAAACCGTCACCAAGCGTGCGTGGCCTCAATTTGTTTCGCCTGTGGCATGGAGGCCGCTGGCCCATGGCAGCCGGCTACGGGTTGGATTTGTCAGTGCCTATCTGCGCAGGCACAGCGTCGGACTATTTTTTTGCAACTGGATTGGCCAACTGGATGCGCAGAAATTTGAGTCGTTCGTCTGGTACACCGGTGAAGCCAGTGACGCGGTCACCAATACCATTCGCACACACGCCGGGCATTTCGCGCACATGGCGTCAGACATCGACAAAATCGCCCGCTCAGTTCACGTGTGCCAACTCGACATACTTATCTATCTTGATGTCGGCATGCATCCTCACTCGCAAATTTTGGCAGCGCTTCAGCTTGCTCCGGTTCAGTGCGCTACCTTTGGACACCCCGTCACTACCGGGATAGAGAGCGTCAGTTATTTTCTGTCCGCAGATGCCGCTGAGCCGGACAACGCACAACAACATTACACGGAGAAATTAATTCGCCTTCCCGGTTTCGCTGTCAACTACAGTCGGCCCGATGTGTCATGCCAACGCCCGCCCGGCAGCTTTGCCAGTCCGCAGCGACCGCTGATACTTTGCGCGCAGCCACTATTTAAAATCCTGCCACATTTTGATCGCTTGGCCGCGCGCATCGTGCGCGAGCTGCCTGGTTGCCGACTCGCCTTTTTTGAGTCCCTCTGGCCGCGCGTGAATGACGCTTTTCTCGCAAGAATCAGCGCCGCGTTGCGCGCAGTGGGTGTCGACCCCGTGAAAACGCTGGAAATGCTGCCCATCGTGCCGTACGAGATGTATCTGGCTACGCTCGCTGCGGCGGATGTGATCCTCGACACCCCCGGATTTTCCGGGGGCAATTCGAGTTTTGACGCAATCGCAGTGGGCGCGCCGATCTGCACACACCGCGGCGCAATGCTGCGCGGCAGACAAACGGCGGCGATGCTCGATATCGTTGGACTGTCTGAGCTCGCGAGCGAGACCGACGATGAGTATGTGCGTAACGCGGTGAGACTTGCGTCAAACATAGATCGGCAAAGAGAAATATGCGAGCGCTTGATCGCAGGTGGCAACGCACTGTTTGATGACGTTGCAGCCGTTCGCGCGCTGGAGATGGCTTTATTTGGACTGGTTACCTAAAACGCCATTTGGTGAGCTTTTTCAGCCTAAAATGGCCTGAAGGGCGCGCCGGTGGCAGACTTTCAATATTCAGCGCGCAAGCATCCGGTTAACTTCGGCCAAATCTTCCTCGACCAAGCGCCCCGCCGCCGACTTCAAGCGCAACTGACTCATGATGGTGGTGTAGCGCGCCTGTTGCAGGTCGCGTTGCGCCTGGAACAACTGCTGTTGCGCGTTGAGCACGTCCACGTTGGTGCGCACGCCAACCTCTTTGCCAAGCAGCGTAGCGTCCAGCGACGATTTGTTGGACACCAGCGCCGCTTCCAGCGCCCTGACCTGCGCAACGCCGTTGGTGACACCCAGATAATTCTGGCGGACCAACTGGGACACGGTGCGCTTGGTATTTTCAAGGTCGGCGTCCGCCTTGTCTCGATTGGACAATGATTGGCGGATCCGCGACTGGGTGCCACCACCCTGGTACAACGGAATACTGAACGACAGTCCTATACCTGCCGAGCGTGTATCAAATAACGGGCCGACATTGCCAGTGGACGACGTCGACGGTGACGAGGTGTTGCCAACGTTGCCGGTGAGGTCCAGCGTTGGCAAATGCCCCGCCTTGTTGCGATCCACGTCCTTGCCGGCGATTTCACGGGTTAGCCGCGATTGTGCAATCGCAGGGCTGGCTTCTTCGGCCGCCTTCACCCATAGATCCATGTCGCTGGGTTTCGGCAGTGTGAGTATCGGATTTGCTCGTAATGGGGCCAAGCTGGCCGGCATTTTATTGACCAGTTGCTGGAGTGCCTGACGTTTGATTTCCAGGTCGTTCAGATCTGCAATTTCCTTGGCGAGGCCCAAATCGTATTTCGCCTGCGCTTCATAGGTATCGGTAATGGTGGAAGTACCGACTTCGAAATTACGTTTGGCCTGTGCAAGCTGCTCATTGATCGCTGTTTTCTGCGCACCCGAAAGCGCCACGTTGTCCTGAGCAAGCAAAACGCCGAAATAAGCCTGCGCGGTGCGCACGATCAAACTCTGGCCCGCGTCGGCGAATACGGCTTCGGATTGCCTTGCTTGCAACCCCGCCTGATCAAATGCGATCCAGTTCTGCATCCGAAACAGGGGCTGCGTCAAACTCACTGTTAAACCGTTTGAGTTGAAATCAACGGCCGGAAACCCTTCGGTCTTGCGGTGATTGCGGTTGAGCGAGGCAGTTAGACCGATCGAAGGTAACAGGTTCGCGGCGCGCGACTGCGGCACGATCTCCTTGCTCGCGTCGAAGGCGTAACGCGCGGACGAATACACCGGGTCTTGCGCTTGGGCATCCCGATAAATGTCCATCAAGTCGGCAGCCACTACCGAAGTACCGAGAAAACAGCCCGTAACGAGCGCGGCAGAGAGTTTGAGTTTCATTTTTTTTCGTTTCTGGTCGTGGTTGGCGGGCTGATTCATACACGTACGACCGCAAGGTCTTTAAGTATAAAGGCGAGAATGATTCGACGCGTTGAAATGACGGCGTGGACTTTGTCGCTGTCTAATACAAAGGTACACTCGGATCCACCTGCCGTGCCCATGCATCGATTCCACCCCGCAAATTATGCAGGTTCTCGAAACCCAGCCGCTCCAGGAATGCGACGACTTGCAGACTGCGCGTGCCATGATGACAAATTACGACCGTGGGATGCGTCCGGTCGAGCTGTTCTACCTGATTGGGGATGGTTTGCATGGGTATCAGGTCGCTGCCGTCGATGCGCGCCAAATCGAATTCCCATGGTTCGCGAACATCCAACAGGCGCGGTCGTGCCTCTGGAGCAGCTTCCATAAGGGTTTGTAATTCATGGACGCTGAGCTGGCGCATAACAGGTTTAGAAGTCAAAGCGGGAGGGTTGCCTTGCATTAATCAGCGGGGCGACGACGGTCTCGAAGATTTCAGACTGGGAAAATGCCTTGCCGCTGGTGCGTGTGTACAACGTGGCTTTCATGGCAGGGGCGTCGCCAACGATGGCAAACAGGCGACCATGATCGGTCAAGGCGTTCAGATAGCTCTGTGGCAGTGTCGGCACCGATCCGGTCAGCACGATGATGTCGAATTTTTCGTCGGGGCCCGTGAACGCGGCGGCACTCGCGGCGGCGTCACCGACCTTGAGGTTGACGTTACCGATGTTGGCGCGGGCGAGATTGCTGGCAGCGTTGTGCGAAAAAGTTTCGAAAAACTCCACGCTGGTGACTGTCGCGGCGCGACTTGCCAGCAATGCCGTCAGATAGCCACTACCAGTACCGATTTCCAAGACCCGGTCGGTCGCCTTTGGTGACACTTCCTGAATAATACGGGCTTCCATTTTCGGCGACATCATCAACTGGCCCTCACCGATTGGAATTTCCATATCGGTGAAGGCGATGGCGCGATACGCGATTGGCACGAAGTCCTCGCGCTTTACCTTGAACAAAAGGTCAAGCACAGTTTGATCCAGCACCTCCCAGGTGCGGATCTGTTGCTCAATCATATTAAAACGCGCTTGCTCGAAATCCATGTGTTTCACGTCTGTCGGTTTGCATTTATCGGCTAGGGAATTGCCGCGATTTGTTTGAATTGGCCGCGGCTTTGTCGCAATGCCGGGCTATTTTAGCAAATCAGCCCGCTTTGCCGGTGTACTAGTTTGGAAGCGCTCGCCAATATCGGTCAGCGGGTATTAAACGCTGGGTGTATCTGCCAGCAAGCCGCGCACCAATATGTCGGTGTGTGTGGCCAGATAGGCATCCGGGTCCATTTTTTCAATGCCGCAAAGATCGAACGAATTTCGCCATAGCATCAACATTAATACCGGCGCAGCGCAAATATGCGGTGTGTGTGCGAGCTCGACTGGCCGGAACTCACCCGAATCGATCCCGCGTTGTATCGCCGCGGTAAAAAGTCCCAGGCCGCGCACAATGACCTCGGTGTGATAGAAGCCGGCCAATTCCTGAAAATTACCAGCCTCCGCCATCATCAGTTTGCTGATTCCTGCCAATTTGGTGGAACCAATTTTTTGCCACCACGTTTTCACCAACAGCCGCATCAAATCCGCGCTGCTTCCCTGATAGGCGCGCATGCGGTCTTCGAATTCAACGATCCGCGACACGATGCCTTCGCGCACCACCGCCTTGAACAAATCTTCCTTGCTATCGAAATAAAGATAAAGGGTGCCTTTGGATACCCCGGCGCGCTTGGCAACATCCTCCAACCGGGTAGCGGCAAATCCACGTTCGACGAACAATTCCAGCGCGGCGCTCGCCAGTTCACCGGGGCGTGCATCCTTGCGCCGTTCCCAGCGCGGCTCGATAACTTTAGCTAGTGCAGACATGGCGAACTATTAATGACTTAATGGTCATTAAGATACCCCGACTGCTTTGTCGCGTCAAGCGGACCTGCCACAACATGGCGCATTGCTGCAGCGGGCAAATTGGGTTAAGTTAATGTTTGTACGCAGGGGTTCCGCCCAACCTTTATTGTAATTCGCTATACGAATTGCAATAAAGGTTGGGCGGATGAGACACACCCTTTGAACCTGATCCGGATAATACCGGCGTAGGGAGCGTGAATCGGCCTTATTCTGGTTCAACGCTCTCCGCCTTTGAGGAGTATGACCATGAATGCCGTGCTAAATCCCATTAAGTTTCTTGAATCCACCGCGCACGTAGACGAGGCCGCCGTACAGCCATTGCCGAACTCGCGTAAAATCTACGTGCAGGGTAGTCGCGCCGATATCCAGGTGCCGATGCGCGAG
Source organism: Usitatibacteraceae bacterium (assembly GCA_046589675.1). Lineage (GTDB taxonomy): Bacteria > Pseudomonadota > Gammaproteobacteria > Burkholderiales > Usitatibacteraceae > UKL13-2. The sequence continues at coordinate 385 of JBKJVA010000039.1, read as the reverse complement.
ATCTCGCAAAGCGACACCCCCACCGGCATGGGCGGAGAAAAAAATCCGCCCATTTTTGTGTATGACACTTCCGGGCCGTATACCGATCCCAACGTCAAAATAGATATTCGCTCAGGCTTGGCAGCATTGCGCGAAACATGGATTGCTGAGCGCAACGACACCGAACAGCTTACCGGCATCACTTCGCAATACGGCTTAGCTCGCCTGCACGACCCCAAGCTTGCCCAGATGCGTTTCAACCTGAAGCGCCAACCGCGACGTGCCAAGCCGGGAGCCAATGTATCGCAGATGCATTACGCTCGCAAAGGCATCATCACGCCAGAGATGGAATACATCGCCATTCGTGAGAACCAGCGCCGCGACGGACTCTCCGAGCTACTCACCA
>JBKJVA010000217.1:0-2176 GCA_046589675.1 Usitatibacteraceae bacterium | reverse complement strand
TCTTCTTCGGCATCGGCCACACAGGCGAAGTGAACGACCTTGCCCGGAAGTTCATCACCGATTTCTTTCCAGCGTTCGATCAGTTTTTCGTGCAGCGAATTGAATTGATCGGCCCCTGGCATGCCGGGTAATACCACCTCCTGCAGCCAATACCACTGTGCCACACTCGCCTCGATGAGGGAGGTCGGTGTATCTGCGTTGTACTCAAGCATCTTGGGTGGGCCGGAACCGTCCCACGAAAGATCGAAGCGCCCGAATAATGTCGCCTCATCATCGTTCCAGGATCGCTCGATCATCGAAATGCATTCAGGCGGGATGGCGAAGCGCTCGTAGGCACCTTTTTCAATTACATCGCCGGCTGCGCCAATACACATTTGGTGTAATTCGGCGGTCGCCTCGTCAAGCGTGTCCACCTCTGCCGAGGTGAAGCGATAACAATTGCGCTCGTCCCAATAGATGCCATCGATGGAATGAAACCCGAAGCCTAGGTCTTCCATTTTCTTCGGCCAATCGGGGCGTGGGACCATGTCGAGACGTTTCATAATTCACGATATAAAAAAGCACACGGTTTAAGTCCGCCTGCGGGACTGGCGGCATAGCCCGGTAGCACGCCGAGCAGTTGATAGCCCTGCTGCGCGTAAAGCGCCTGTGCCGGGCTGCCGGCTTCGGTGTCGAGCACCAGCAGGCTGCGGCCCAGGCGAACGGCCAGTTGTTCGACCGCCGTCACCAGGTCCTGCCCATAGCCTTTGCGTCGACAACGCGAATGCACGAGCAGTTTTTGAATTTCAGCACGATGCACGCCATTGGATTTAGTGCACAGCGACATTTGTACCGCGCCGACAATGACAGCGTCTTCGATAATCACCAGGAGATGTTTTTCACCATGGGCAATTTCAGTCGCCACTCCCTGCCAGTACCGATGCAGCTCGGCATCACTGACCGGCAATATAAACCCTACCGACGCCCCGTTGTGGACGGCATCGCGTAACAAATCCACCAGGTCGCCGAGCGATTTGGGGTCCAGCCCGGACAGTTCCGTTATTGCCGTCATCTCAGCCTGAAACCGAATGGCCGCTCGAGCCAAATCCGCCGCGAGAGGTCGTCGCCGAGCCGATGGTCTTGCCCGAACGCGATGGCGATGAAGAGGCACCGCTGTAGGAATAAGGGCGACCGTAGTAATGCGTCGTTGCCGCGTTACCGGTACGGCGATCGTAGGCTGGTTCGCAGTCGGTTGGCTTGTTACCCCAGTCAGCCAGACAATCCTGCTTGCTGGCGTAGACATCGCGGCGAATATCTTCTTTTGCACAGCCCGATAACGTCGCAGCTATTGTCGCAGCGCCGATCAGCACCAACGTGACGTGCCCGCTTGAGCGTCTGACCCGTTTCAACATTTCAACCTCCCCGTCGCGATGCACCTTGCGCGCTTGACATGCACTTAAACAATATCTTACCCGATCAGTGTCTTGATATATTCGGGCAGGGCCAGCATCGCCTGATGGGTGTCGCCGTTGTAAAACTGCCGATTGGCAATACGGCGATCATGCAGCCGCTGGTTAACGTCGGCGGACGAAATTTCACGGGGATCAAGCGTCTCGGCGGCGACTACCAAACCCCACATGCCACCATAGGTTGGAATAGGCACGAAATAAGGTGCCACATGTGCAAACACGGCGCGTAAGTGTGCCAGGCTGCTGACCACGCGGTCCGGGTGCGAGAACGGCGAACCGATATGCAGCACCAGCGCGCCACCAAAATCCAGCGCGCGCTTCAAGTCCGTGAAAAACGCCTGGCTGTACAGTGCTGCCGCCGGACCGATGGGATCGGTGAGGTCCAGATAAATCAAATCGAAATGCGCGGTGGTCGATTTCACGACGGTTATGCCATCGCCGATACGCACCTCAAGTTTCGGGTTGGCAAAAACATTGCGATGCACGGATAACAGGTGTTTTTTTGCCAGTTCGATCACGCCCGGATCCAGCTCCGCCAACACGACGCGTTCGACCGACGGGTGTTTCAACACCTCCTCACTCGAGCCACCGTCGCCGCCGCCGATAATCAATACGTTGCGCGGTGCCGGGTGCGCGATGGCGGCAGGATGCACCAGACTCTCGTGATAAAAAAATTCGTCGGCCTCACTGGTCATGTTGGCGCCGTCGATGCGCATGAGCTTGCCAAG
>JBKJVA010000130.1:0-4077 GCA_046589675.1 Usitatibacteraceae bacterium | reverse complement strand
GGGAACTTCTATTAACCTCAAAAGTTCGTCATTCCAGCGTAGGCTGGAATCCAGCCCATCGTATTTTCAAGCACTTGGACGGACTGGGTCCCAGCCTGCGCTGGGACGACGGGGTTTTTAGAAGTTCCCTGCCGCTTAGCCTGAAAGCGACCGCCGTCCATGCCCAAACATAAATCTAGCAAGAAACACCTGCTGCCATCTGATCTTCGCGGTGCAAGTCGGCTTGCCATTGACGCCACCATCGGTTTGACCAACCTGGTCGAGTCCATGCACCACAATATTTCCCGCGCCCCCGGCATCCTTGGCACCATCTCGGACGACCCGACCCGAGGCATCACCGGTTTTGTCTACCGGAGTATTCGCGGTGTGACGCGCGCGGTTGGTGGCGGGCTCGATCTAGCCCTCGGGCAGGTGGTTGAGTTGGTGAAACAGGAGTCGCCGTCGAACGCACGCGAAGCGGTCGTCGCAGCACTCAACGGCATACTCGGCGACCATCTGGAGGCCAGCGGCAATCCGCTGGCGATTGCGATGCAGCTGCGGCGCAATGGTGAGCCATTGACACTCACAAAGAGCGCGTTATCCCGCACCATTGGGCAGGCAAGCGGCAGAATTTTATTGATGGTGCATGGCTTGTGCATGAGCGATTCGCAATGGCAGCGCAACGGACATGACCACGGCGCGATGCTGGCAGCCGATCCCGCTTTTGCGACACCATTCACGACGGTGTACCTGCACTACAACAGCGGCCAGCACATTTCCCTCAGCGGACGCGCACTGGCAGAGCAGCTTCAGGCTTTACACAAGGCGTGGCCGGTGCCGGTAGAGGATCTGACCATCATCGCCCACAGCATGGGCGGGCTGGTAGCGCGCAGTGCCTGCGACTTTGCCGAGCAGGCAGGACATCGCTGGCGTGGCGCATTAAAGAAAATTGTTTTTCTGGGAACCCCGCACTTGGGCGCACCGCTGGAGCGTGGTGGAAACTGGGTGAATGTGATTCTCGACGCAAGTCCCTACACCGCTGCGTTTGCGCGATTGGCAAAGATTCGCAGCGCTGGCATTACCGATTTGCGCCATGCCGGTGTGCGCGATGAAGATTGGCAGCAACAGGATCGATTCACCTCGTCGGCTACGGCTAAGCCGCACGACCTGCCACTGCCACACGGCGTGCAGTGCTACGCGATCGCGGCGGCCATCGGCAAAAAATCGGGGTCGATTGCCGGAAGTATGCTTGGCGACGGTCTGGTACCAGTACACAGCGCACTCGGACAACATAAAGACGCGGCACGCAGCCTTAAGTTTGCGAAGTCGCACCAGTGGACCGGTTACAACATGAATCACATGGATTTGCTGGATCGAAAGATCGTCTATCGGCAAATCAGGAAGTGGTTATTGGAGTAGGTCCGCGCGACGAAGGCGTATTCCCAAGAAGTACTATCCCGCCTGTTCGTAGGCCTGCTTTAACCACGCCTTCACGTCCTTGTTGAAATCTGCCATTGTGATCAGCCGAACGCGATGGCTGACCATGCCGTTCCAGGTGCCCGACGCTTCCAGCTTACCAATGGGTTCCACACCTTTGAGGTTGATGCCGATATCGACGCGCGTGGCGGTAGATGGCTGCACCAGTGCAAATTGCTTGGCGCGCCGCAAGCTGACATAGTTTTTTTTCGGCGCAAACTCCACGTCTTTACCGAATGCGGCGACGACCGTGGCGATCGCATCGTAAATCGGCCTCAATGAGGCTTTATCCCCTGAATAAATTAAATCGACCGGATCTTCATCGACGATCACATCGGACTTGCGCGCTTCCAGCGCGACGGCGTTCGCGTAGCCATGACCCATCGGTGCCTCTTTTTTGAGGTAGGCGACGATATCGCTGTGCTTGTCCGTGCCGAGGCTACGGGCGATATTGACCCAGGCCGCGAACGACTTGCCGGTTTTCTCGGCCAGGTTTTTCTTCATCGTCGCAATGGCGTCGTCGATTGTGCTCATGTTCGCTGCTCCGAATGAATGGCTTTTGGGATCGCCGTCATTGCTTGATAGGCGTGTTTTTCACTTCGCGGCGCAACACTTTTCCGACGTTGGTCTTCGGCAAATCATTCCAGAATTCGATGATCCGCGGCAATTTGTAACCGGTGAGATTGGCCTTGCAGTAGATCATCACGGCCTCCTTGGTGAGCGCCGGATCTTTTTTCACGATGACCACACGCACCACTTCGCCTGACTTTTCATCTGCTGCCGCAACGGCGCAAACTTCCAACACGCCCGGGCACGAGGCAACCACGTCTTCAATCTCGTTCGGGTAAACATTAAAGCCCGATACAAGAATCATATCCTTCTTGCGATCGACAATTTTGAAAAAGCCCTTCTCATCCATCACGCCGATGTCGCCACTCTTGAACGCGCCGTCCCTGGTCATAACCTTGGCGGTCTCCTCGTCACGTTGCCAATACCCAAGCATCACCTGCGGGCCTTGAATGCATATTTCGCCGGGCTGACCCATCGGAAGGATATTCTCGTCATCGTCTCGAATGGTCAGGATAGTCGAGCTAATCGGCACGCCGATGCAGCCATTAAAGTCCTTCAAGGTGATCGGGTTGATACATGCCCCGGGCGAGGTCTCGGTCAATCCGTACGCTTCGATCAGAGGCTTACCGGTTACTTTTTTCCAACGCTCAGCGACGGCGCGCTGCACCGCCATACCGCCGCCAAAAGCCAGTTTCATGTCGCTAAAATCGATCTTGGCGAACTCCGGATGATTCAACAGCGAATTGAACAAGGTGTTCACGCCGGTCAATACATTCCAGCGCCGCGCTGACAGCTCTTTGACGAAACTATCGAGGTCGCGAGGGTTGGCGATCAACACGGTCTCGCAGCCGAGCTTCATGAACACCAGGGCGGAGCTGAGCGCGAAGATGTGATACAGCGGTAGCGGTTGAAACACCACCTCCTTGCCTTCGAGCAAATTGCCACCCGTCCAAGCACCTACTTGCTCCATATTCGCCACCAAATTGCGATGGGTAAGCATGGCACCCTTGGACACGCCCGTGGTGCCACCGGTGTATTGCAGAAAGGCGAGATCCGTATTGACCATCGCCGGCGGCGTGAACGCTGCAGATTTACCTGCAGAGAGTGCCGCTTTCAAAGTTACCGAGCCGGGCAACTGCCATGGCGGAACCATTTTTTTCTTATGCTTTAACACGTAGTTGACCAGCAACGACTTCGGGAAGCCCAGAAAATCACCCAACTGCGTGGTAATCACCTGCTTGATCGCGGTCTTGCTGATAACGGCTTCGAGGGTGCTGGCAAAATTCTCAACGATTATGATTGCCTTGGCACCCGAGTCTGTCAATTGATGTTCAAGTTCGCGCGGCGTGTACAGCGGATTGCAATTCACCACGATCAGCCCGGCGCGCAGGATGCCAAAAACTGCCACCGGATACTGCAGGATGTTTGGCATCATGATCGCGACACGGTCTCCCTTGTCGAGTTTTAAAACGCTTTGGAGATAACCCGCAAAGGCGCGCGCCTGACGATCCAGTTCGTCATAGGTGATCGACCTGCCCATGCTTGTAAACGCTGGCAAATTGCGAAATTTTTCGCAAGATTGAAGGAACACTTCGTTAATGGACGCGAACCGGTCGGCGTCGATTTCGACGGGCACACCTGACGGATAGACACCCAGCCATGGGCGCTCAGCGGTCGGGCGCAGGTGCACGTTGGCGTTGGTGTTGGTGTTCAAAGTCTTTTCCTCGGCTATTATTGATGTGTCACGACCTCCGGGACTGCACGGCGCGACTATTATTTTTTGCAACCACACGCATTTTATTGTACTGGCAGTTGCACCAGACGACCAAATAAAGCGTCACCAATCGAGTGCGCAACACAATGACCACCTGACGTTCAGACGGTACCGGCACCATCATCAATGGTGATATCAACCATCAACTCGTTTGCCAGACCTTCCAGGCCGGTACGCAACTCATCCGTATCCAGCGCCTGCGGCACCCTGAGCCGCGCATTCATCTGGAACATCTGCTCGCCGGACCACGCGCCGCTAACGACTTCGGTCTGCAGTTT
>JBKJVA010000222.1:0-10832 GCA_046589675.1 Usitatibacteraceae bacterium | reverse complement strand
TTTTGTCGAACCAGACGATGTGCGACGCTGGCTCGATTTACACGGCGATGAAGAAAGCCGTGTCGTGTATGGTCACGCCTGCGAGGAGTCTGCGATGGGCATGACCGGCAAGCAGGTTATTCATCCTTCACATATTCACCCCTGTAAAGTTGCTTACACGCCCTCCCCGACCGATATAAAAACCAAGAGTGCGATTTTGAAGGCCGCCATCGAAGCCGATGCGCTTCTCGGTGGTGCGATCAAGTTCAACGGCGAAATGCTCGATCCGCCGATGTTCGGCAAGGCCTTGCAGACGTTGTTGCGCGCCCACGCGTTGCACGCACTCGCAGAGGCCGACACCGCGTTTGCGATGCAGGTACTGCAGAAGTTACCCGCGCAAGTGGTTCGCGAAAACTGGCCGTACGGCGTCATTCTTTGAGGCCTTAAGCTTTTAGAAAAACTCTAGCACTGGTGCGGCTCTGCTGGCATAAATGCCATGGGATGCCCGCCAGTAAACGAGTTTAAACATTTAACGCAAACCTTACCGTTGTCATAAACCCATGAACGCACGCTCCCAATCCTTCCCACCTTTCCCCGCCTGGACGTGGCACGTCCCCGAATTCTTCAATATCGGCGTGGCCTGCACCGATGCACACATTGGCACCGGGCTTGAGCAACGACTCGCCATGATTATCGAAGACGATACGCTCGGCACGGTCACCGCTAGCTACGGTGAACTAGCCGAGCGCACCAGCCAATTCGCGCAACTGTTGCGTAAACGCGGCGTCTCGCCGGGTGACCGTATCTTGATCCGCCTGCCCAACTGTCTGGATTATCCAAGCGCATTTCTGGGCGCGATGAAAGCCGGTTGCATTGCAGTCCCCACATCCACACTTTTAACCGTGGACGAAGTGCTCTATCTGGCGCAAGACTCTGGCGCGAAGGTGCTGGTCATGGATCATCAGACTTGGGAACAATTGGCGCCGCGTCTCGCCGAAGCACCAGAAGCAAGATTGGTGCTGCTGTCTGGTAAAGGCCGGCACATCGACGGACTCGCGGTGACCGTACTCGATCTCAAGCCTGCATTGGACGCCATCACGGCCTGGTCAGCAGCCCATGCCACGCACGCCAACGATCCGGCTTACCTCGTTTACACCTCTGGCACCACGGGTTATCCCAAGGGCGTGCTGCACGCGCACCGCGCATTGATCGGTCGCGAGCCGGCATCTGAATACTGGTTCAACTATGACCCGAATTCGGTTGACCGCATTTTGCATTCGGGCAAATTCAACTGGACCTATGTGTTGGGCTCCGGACTCATGGACCCGCTTTATCGCGGCAAAACAGTGATCGTGCATGAGGGCAAGAACGACGCCAACCTGTGGACACGACTCATCGCCAAGCACCAGGCGACCATTTTTATCGGTGTGCCGACGATTTACCGCCAGATCATCCAGAAAACGACCGCAAACAGGCAGACGGTGCCATCGTTGCGCATGTGCATGAGTGCGGGCGAACATTTGTCCGACGATATGCTCGCGGCATGGCGTACACGCTTCGGCATGGATATATTCGAAGCCGTTGGCATGAGCGAATTTTCCTACTACCTGTCGCAAAGCATTCACCGGCCCATCCGCTTGGGATCGGCGGGATTCCCGCAACCGGGACACGCCATCCAATTGCTCGATGCCGAGACCCTTCAGCCAGTAGCGCACGGCGAAGAGGGCATGATAGCGGTCCCCGAAGCAGACCCAGGACTGTTTCTGCGTTACTGGAATATGCCCGAAGAGACCGCCAGGTATCGCCACCACGGCTACTTTTTCACTGGCGACTACGCCAGGACCGACGAAGACGGCTACCTCTGGTTTCTTGGACGCAAGGACGACATCATCAAGAGCTTTGGCTACCGCGTCTCGCCGTACGAGGTTGAGCGGGTGCTGAAATCGCATCCGGCAGTGGCCGATTGTGCTTGCATCAGTGAGGAAATCGAAAAAGACAAGGTGCTGGTTGTGGCCTACGTTATCCCCCAGCCAGGCGAGGAAGTTACCGCCGAACAATTACAATCTTTCGGCCAACAACATCTGGCCGCCTATAAAGCACCCAAGCGAATCTACATCGCCAAGGAATTCCCGCGTACCAAGAATGGTAAAATTCTCCGTCGGGAAATTAGTCCGCAGATCGCCACTGCACACTCGTAATCTTGTTGTAATCGGCCTGGTTCACACTTCATTTTCATCCCTCGCAGAGCAGCTCTGCGAGGGTTTTGCTATTTTCTTTCCGGATAAAACATGGACGAACAGAAACTCAAGATGCGCCCCCTGAAGCCGCTGCCCAACTTCATTTTCATGAGCCGCTGGCTGCAGGTGCCGTTATACATTGGACTCATCATTGCGCAGGTCATTTACGTCTACCAGTTTGGCGTCGAACTGACGCATCTGATCAATGGTACGTTTTTTACAGTAGGGCCCAAAATCACTGAAGCCCAGATCATGCTGTTGGTGCTCGGCCTGATCGACGTGGTGATGATCTCCAACCTGCTGGTGATGGTTATCGTCGGCGGTTACGAGACTTTTGTCTCGCGCATGCACCTCGAAGGGCATCCGGATCAGCCGGAATGGCTCTCGCACGTCAACGCCGCTGTGCTGAAAGTCAAACTCGCGACGGCGATCATCGGCATTTCGTCGATTCACTTGCTGAAATCTTTCATCGAAGCCGAAAAACTGACCACGCACACACTGATGTGGCAGACGATCATTCACCTTGCCTTCATCTTCTCCGCACTATCGATTGCCTGGATCGACCGCATCATGGATGGTGGCAGGCCCGCCCATGCTGGCAAGCAGAAGCGTGACGACTTTTAGGAGACTTTCATGACCACCATCAAGCAGGAAGACTTCATCAATTCGGTCGCCGATGCATTTCAGTACATCAGCTACTACCATCCGGTCGATTACATCAAGGCGCTGCACGAGGCCTACTTGAAAGAGGAATCGCCAGCGGCCAAGGATGCGATGGCGCAGATTCTAATCAATTCGCGGATGGCTGCAGAGGGCCACCGCCCGATCTGCCAGGATACCGGCATCTGCATTGCCTTTATCCGCGTCGGCATGGACGCCCGCTTCGAAGGGCCACTCACACCTGAACAGATGGTCAACGAAGGCGTTCACCGCGCTTACACCGACGCCAACAATCCGCTGCGTGGCTCGATGCTGACGGACCCCGATGGCAAACGCAAAAACACCGGCGACAATACCCCTGGTGTCACCCACATTGAAATTGTCCCTGGCGATAAGGTCGAAGTGATTGTCGCGGCCAAGGGCGGTGGCTCGGAAAATAAATCCAAGTTCGCCATGTTGCTGCCCTCAGACAATATCGTCGACTGGGTGCTCACGATGGTTCCGACGATGGGTGCTGATTGGTGTCCGCCGGGGTTGTTGTCGCTGGGCATTGGTGGCTCGCCGGAAAAAGCCATGCTGATGGCCAAGTGGGCAATGATGGAACCGTTCAACATGCATCAATTGCGCGCGCTGGGGCCGGCCAACCGCAGCGAAGAATTACGGCTGGAGATATTCGACAAGGTAAATGCACTCGGCATCGGCGCGCAGGGCTTGGGTGGGCTTACCACTGTGCTCGACGTGAAAGTTGCTGATTACCCGACCCATGCAGCCTCCAAGCCGGTGGCATTGCTGCCCAACTGCGCGGCGACGCGGCACGCGCATTTTACGCTTGACGGTTCCGGCCCGGCAGTGCTCACACCACCTTCGCTGGAGGATTGGCCAACACTGTCGTTAGATTTCAAATCCAGTCGTCGTGTCAATGTTGATACGTTGGATAAAGCGGAAATCGCAACCTGGAAATCCGGCGAGACGCTGCTGCTCTCCGGCAAAATTCTCACCGGTCGCGATGCAGCTCACAAACGCATGACCGACATGATTGCCAAGGGCGAGAAGTTGCCGGTGGATTTCACCAACCGTTTCATCTATTACGTCGGCCCTGTCAATCCGGTACGCGAAGAAGTGGTGGGCCCCGCCGGTCCGACGACCTCCTCACGGATGGACCGCTTTACTGAAACGATGCTGGCCAAAACCGGTTTGATCGGCATGATCGGCAAATCCGAACGCGGTGCCGTCGGCCTTGAAGCCATTAAAAAACACCGCGCAGTCTATTGCATCGCCGTCGGCGGTGCGGCTTATCTCGTCTCCAAGGCCATTCGCGGATCGCGGGTCGTGGCTTTCGCCGATTTAGGCATGGAAGCAATCCACGAATTTGAGATCAAAGACATGCCGGTCACGGTCGCGGTTGATTCGCTTGGTAACGCCGTACACAAAACCGGCCCGGCTGAATGGCGCGCCAGGATTGGCAAAATTCCCGTTGTCGTTGCGTGATGTGCGTCATGCCTGCTTGTTTATGATGTGTCATCGTGCTTGAGGAGGGCCAAATACAGCGGTTGAATTTTGCGGTTATCGATGGTTCTGCCGGATACCGGAGCGTACTCAGCGCCTTTCTCGTCGCGGAATGGCCAAACGCAGCCATAGAACAGGTCGATCCATTTGCCGAAACACTGCGTGGTATCGGCCTCGCTTTCGGTACCGATAGCGACGTGATCCTGCTCGGTGGTATCGGCACCGTCAACGAAGCGTGTGCCTCATTGAAGCGCTTGGCTGGGCGCGACAATTGCCCACCGGTGATATTGATGGTTGCGCGCGAACTCCAACCGCAGGTGCCAATGCTGCTGGCTGCAGGCGCGGCGTCGGTATTGTTCAAGGATGGATTCTCGAAGCGCTCCCTGATCGATACAATCAGCCGATTGCTGCCAGACCTGTCAGGCGACAAAAAGACCGCGTTGCAATGTGCGCAAGTGAGCGCTGATTACGCTACGCCAACCTTCGGTCAATTCAGCTTTTTCGCCAGCGGCCAGCGCCACACCATCGCCATTGAACACTTTGAATTTGTCGCCACACTCGCAAGCACTGCACTTGCGCAGGTATTCAGCGCGGAGCGTATCGATGACCGTAAACGTGTGGTTGTCAAGATTCTGCTGGCAACACCGCTCCATAGCGTGGAGGCGCGGGCTTTCTGCGAACGCTATCGTTTCGTCGCCAGCTTGCACGGGCGCAACGTGGTGCGATATGTGGATGCAGGCGTGACCGACTCATGGCCTTATGAGGTGCTCGAATACCTGTCCGGCGGCGACCTGAGACGGCGCATGGCGGCCGGCATCACCCCACGCGAGGCAGTACAGCTACTTTACGAACTAGCGGGCGCACTTACGGTCGTTCATTCCGGCCACTTCGCGCACCTGGATATCAAACCAGAAAATATATTCTTTCGCGACGGCGAAATTGTCCTGATCGATTTCAATATCTCTACCCGGTTCGGTAAGGTTGCACGCAATCGAACCACCGGTGATGTGCTCGGCTCACCGTTATACATGAGCCCCGAGCAAGCGCAGGGCATGGCCGTGGACGGGCGCAGCGACCTGTACAGTGCAGGCGTGGTTTTTTATGAGTTGCTGACCGGCTGCCAACCCTATGTGTGTGAAAGTGCCACACAGATTATTTACAAACACATTCACGATGAGATTCCCTTGTTACCCAGGGGCGTGCGCGCCCTGCAACCGATCCTCGATGCGCTGATGACAAAGGATCGCAATGAACGCGTCACGTCGGCTGCAGAACTGGTCGCAATGGTATCGCCGTTTTTGTCCCTCAATGAATACGCGGACGACGACGCACCTGCGGTTGCCCACATTCCACCTAAATAAACCTGCAAAATATGTTGCCACACGGCTCCGCCGACGCGCTCTTTCTCGCCCGCTATGCAATCGAAGGCGCGGGTTCAGGCTCGAAGCTTTTTGTGCTTACTGCCAGCGCGCAAGATGCCGAGCGACTAAGCGCTGAAATCGCGTTTTTCCAGCCGACGCTTCGCGTACATCGTCTTCCCGACTGGGAAACGCTAGCCTACGACCACTTCTCGCCGCACCCTGATCTGGTGTCGGAGCGACTGGCAACGCTGTACCACTTTTCTCAGGGGCAATTCGATGTAGGCATCGTGCCGGTCACCACGGCGATGACGCGCCTGTGTCCGCGCGAATATCTTGCCGGGCATTCATTTTTCGTCAGAATTAAATCCCGCTTGAATCTTGAGCGTTTGCGTAGTGATCTCAGCCTGGCCGGTTATACCAATACCACGCAGGTGATGGCACCGGGCGAGTACGCGGTTCGCGGCGGCTTGATCGATCTGTTTCCGATGGGTAGCTCGGTACCGTATCGCGTGGACTTGTTCGGTGATGAGGTCGATCAGATCCGCACCTTTGACGTCGATACACAGCGCAGCATTTACCCGGTCAACGAAATCCGCTTGCTACCGGCACGTGAGTTTCCCCTGGACAAAGACGGGCAACACCGTTTTCGCGAGAATTTCCGTGATCGCTTTGATGGCGATCCATCGAAGAGCCGCATGTACAAGGATGTTTCCGTGGGGTTGGCACCGAACGGCATTGAATATTACCTGCCGATGTTTTTCGAGAACACGGCCACCGTCTTTGACTATCTGCCAGAAAACACCAGTGTGTTTCTGCACGGCGACGTGCGTGCGCATGCGGAAGATTTTTGGAAGGACACGCAATCCCGGTTTGAGCTGATGCGCGGCGACAAAGACCGGCCACTGCTGCCACCAAAAGACATCTTCCTGCCTGTCGATGAACTGTTCGGCGGCATGAAGCCATTCACCAGGTGTGACCGCAATGAAATGTACGGCACAGCGCTGGCATTGCCCGCTGTGGAAGTTGATCGCCGCGCAGCCGATCCCTTGACCAAGTTTCGTGCGTTCGTCGCCGCCTATGCAGGCAAGATTCTGATCACGGCCGACGGCATGGGTCGGCGTGAAACGGTCATTCAGTTCCTCTCTGAAAACGGGCTGATTGCCGCACCAGTCAATGACTTTGCGGGTTTTAGCCTGCTTCCTGACAAGCTGGGCATTACCTTCACGCCACTCCAGGCTGGGTTCGTGCTGCCGTCAGAGAACGTGGCGATCGTCACTGAAAACGAGTTGTACGCATCGGAGGTAAAGCAGTCGCGCCGTCGCGAAAAATCGCGCACAAGTACGGAAGGATTACTGCGCGATCTGGCCGAAGTGAAGATCGGTGATCCGGTGGTGCACGAGCAACACGGCATCGGACGGTACGCCGGCCTGGTCACCATGGACCTGGGTGAAGGTGGTCAGGAATATCTGGAGTTGCATTACGCCGGGTCCGACAAGCTGTTCGTTCCGGTGGCACAACTATCTGTGATTTCACGCTACACGGGGGCCAATCCGGATACCGCGCCGCTGCATAAACTCGGCAGTGGCCAGTGGGAGAAGGCCAGGAAGAAAGCTGCTGAACAGGTACGAGATACCGCTGCCGAATTACTCAACCTCTACGCCCGTCGCGCCGCGCGCCAGGGGTTCGCGTTTCCGCTGAAGCTCAATGAATTTGATGCTTTCTCCGCCAGCTTCCCGTTTGAGGAAACGCCCGACCAGGCCGCCGCGATTAAAGCGGTGATGGCGGATATGACGTCCGGAAAGCCGATGGATCGCCTGGTCTGCGGCGACGTGGGTTTTGGCAAAACCGAAGTCGCCCTGCGTGCCGCGTTCATTGCCGTGGCGGCGGGCAAGCAGGTCGCGATTTTGGTCCCCACCACCCTGCTAGCCGAGCAACACTTTCAGAATTTTTCTGATCGCTTCGCCGAATGGCCCGTAAAAATTGCCGAATTTTCGCGGTTTCGTTCGGCCAAGGAAACGACATTGGCATTAAAGGGTATCAGTGACGGCACCGTCGATATCGCCATCGGCACCCACAAACTGATTCAAAAAGATGTGTTGTTCAAAAACCTTGGGTTGGTGATTCTCGATGAAGAGCATCGCTTCGGTGTGCGACAGAAAGAAGCACTCAAAGCCTTGCGCACCGAAGTCGATGTGCTGACGCTGACGGCGACGCCGATTCCGCGCACGCTCGCCATGTCGCTGGAAGGCTTGCGCGATTTTTCGGTGATCGCGACTGCGCCGCAACGACGCCTTGCCATCAAGACATTTGTCAATCCGCTATCCGAAGGTATCGTCGTCGAAGCCGTGATGCGCGAATTGAAGCGCGGCGGACAGGCTTACTACCTGTACAACGAAGTAGATACCATCCAGAACCAATATGATCGGCTCGCAAAACTTCTGCCGGAAGCGCGTATCGCCGTCGCTCACGGCCAGTTGCCAGAGCGCGAACTGGAGCGTGTGATGCGCGACTTTTATCATCAACGGTCAAACGTATTGTTGTGCTCGACCATCATCGAAACCGGCATTGATGTGCCTACGGCCAATACCATCCTGATTCATCGTGCCGACAAATTCGGGTTGGCACAACTGCACCAGTTGCGTGGTCGCGTCGGACGATCGCACCACCAGGCGTATGCCTATTTGCTCACACCACCGGCGGAAGCTCTTAATGCCAACGCAAAGAAACGCCTAGAAGCAATTCAGATGATGGAAGACCTTGGGGCCGGTTTTTATCTTGCCATGCATGATCTGGAAATCCGTGGCGCGGGCGAAGTGCTCGGCGACTCCCAGTCCGGCGGTATTCAGGACATTGGCTTCACCTTGTATTCGGATATGTTGAACGCCGCAGTGAAGTCGCTCAAGGCAGGTCGCGAACCGGATCTGTTAAAGCCCTTGAACGTTTCTACTGAAATCAATTTACATACACCGGCGCTGTTACCGGAAACCTATTGCGGCGACGTGCATGAACGGCTGGTGATCTACAAACGACTGGCCAATTGCGGTGACGAATCCGACCTCGATCAATTGCAGGAAGAATTGATTGATCGCTTCGGTTTGTTGCCCGCCCCCACACAAACGCTGGTGGACTGTCATCGTCTGCGCATACTCGGTAAGCCGCTGGACTTGCTCAAGATCGATGCAAGCGCCCAGGCGATCATGGTGCAGTTCGGTGCCGATACGCCAATTCATCCGCATCGCGTGATCCAGCTCGTACAGCAAAAGCGGCATTACAAGCTGGCCGGACAGGATAAGCTGCGCATCGAAAAAGCACTGGAAAATGTGCGCGAGCGCGTCACCGAAATCAAGAACATTTTGCGGGAGCTGGCACCGGCACCTGATGGTGCCGCAAAAGCCGCCGCATGAGTACTGATGTCATCATTCAGGGCGAGGATATTGCGAGTGCGGATTTGCGGGCACTGCATGCGATCTGCTCCGCAAACGGCATCGAACGCATCGGGCATGTTGCACATCAAGCGTTTCGTTTGTTGCGTGCTGACGCCACGACGCGCGAGGTTGTCAAGAATCACTGCGATGCCGTACAACTGGATTTCGCTTTTGTTCCATCCGGACGTACGCTGGCCGACATCGGCCTGATCGCGATGGATATGGATTCGACACTCATCACCATCGAGTGCATCGATGAGATTGCGGATTTCGTCGGCAAAAAAGCCGAGGTTTCCGCTATTACAGCAAGTGCGATGCGCGGGGAAATCGACTGGCCGGAAAGTTTACGGCGACGTGTAGCGCTGCTGGCCGGGCTGGAAGAGTCAGCGTTGCAGCGGGTGTATGACGAACGGCTCAAACTTTCACCGGGCGCAGAAAATCTCATCGCGGCAGCAAAGAAAAACGGCGTCAAACTCCTTCTGGTGTCCGGGGGATTCACCTTCTTCACTGAACGCCTGAAGGCAAGACTAAACATCGACTATGCCTTTTCCAACGCGCTTGAAATCGTCAACGGCAAACTCACCGGCTATGTCACCGGCCCGCTTTGCGACGCCGACAGCAAGGCGCGCCATTTGCGTCAGACCGCAGCCGCACTGTCACTACCGCGGGAGCGATGCATCGCCATCGGCGATGGTGCGAACGACTTGAAGATGATGCAGGAGGCGGGATTGTCGGTGGCATATCACGCCAAACCGGTGGTACAGGCGCAGGCGACGGTAGCTTTCAATCACGTGGGGCTGGATGGGGTATTGGCGTTGTTTGCTTGAGGCCATTGATAAAAAAAATTAAACGCCAGCACTGGCGCGGCTCACCGGCACAAATGCCTTTGAGATCCGCACCAAATGGCGTTCTACAATTTAGGCAAAAAAACATTCGACGACTGAATCCCTAGATCAAGGATCAAAAGCAGTCAACAGATCAATGGGGTCAGCAACAGATCAATGGCAGATCAATGGGGAAGCAGATCAATGGGGTCAGCACAGATCAATGGGGTCAGCAGATCAATGGCAGCAGATCAATGGGGTCAGTATAGATTGATATTCAATTATCAACAGCATCAATGGGGTCACCCATTAGCTCAGATCAATGGGGTCACCAGATCAATGGGGTCAGTATAGATTGATATTGGGTGTATCAATGGGGTCAGTATAGATTGATTTTTGCTCGAAGTTGCTGCACACTGCTGACTACACAGCAAGGAGTAACAAATGGCACGTCTGCCAAGAATCGTCATACCAGGTCAACCGCAGCACGTCATCGTGCGAGGCAACAATCGCAGCGAAATATTCCGCGCTGATGTCGATTATGGTTTCTATCTGGAAAAACTGAAGGCTGCCTGCGATAAGCATGGATGCCAGATTCATGCCTATATCCTGATGACCAATCATGTGCATTTGCTTGTCACCCCTGATACAGAACAAAGCCTCGCCAAGACGCTGCAAAT
Organism: Usitatibacteraceae bacterium; assembly: GCA_046589675.1. Classification (GTDB taxonomy): domain Bacteria; phylum Pseudomonadota; class Gammaproteobacteria; order Burkholderiales; family Usitatibacteraceae; genus UKL13-2. The sequence continues at coordinate 160 of JBKJVA010000222.1, read as the reverse complement.
GCTGGGGCGCTACTATGTGCAGTACTACAACTTCAGCTACAACCGCACCGGAACGCTGTGGGAAGGCCGCTACAAAGCCACGCTGATCGACAGCGAATCCTACCTGCTCACCTGCATGCGCTACATTGAGATCAATCCGGTACGCGCGGGCATGGTGTCG
>JBKJVA010000157.1:0-5918 GCA_046589675.1 Usitatibacteraceae bacterium | reverse complement strand
GGGGCCGCTTGCGGAAGCTTGACACGGCGATGTTTCATTAAACACTAATGCCGACGTGGTTCTTCGGCAATTTATTCCCGGAAATCCGCGCCAAATGGCGTTTTACGCAGAATCTCTCGGGTGTTCAAGCGTCGAAGAGGATATCCGCATGTACCCCACCTACTTTTACTGTCTACGCCGTACTTGAAGTCATTAGTACGGCTTAGCCGCAGTGGCACCCGTCACACCCCAGTATCCGCCTTCTTCGCTTCCAGCATTTCCCAACGCGCCAGAATAGCTTCCAGTTCAATGCCGATCGCGTTGGCACGCGCACCCAGGGCAATGACTTTTTGCGGCGATTTGGAATAGAGCGTCGGATCCGCCAACTGCAATTGCAGCGCGACCCGTTCTTTTTCAAGAGCGTCTATTTTTCCGGGCAGGTTTTCCAGTTCCCGCACTTCGCTAAAACTCATCTTCGCGCGCCGAGCCGGGGGACGCACACTGGTGATGGTCGCAACATCGCGTTTGATTTCTGTGCCATTGGCTGCCGGTCTCTGCTGCAACCAGTCGTCGTACCCACCTGCGTAAGCTTGCACGTGCCCTTCCCCTTCGAACGCAAAAACCTGTGTGACGACGTTGTTCAAAAACGTACGATCGTGGCTCACCAGCAGCACAGTCCCGGAATAATCCTGCAACAGGCTTTCGAGCAACTCCAGCGTTTCCATATCGAGATCGTTGGTTGGTTCGTCCAATACCAGCAGGTTGGCAGGCCGCGAAAACAACCGCGCCAACAAAAGGCGATTGCGCTCTCCACCAGAGAGTGATTTCACTTTGGCGCGAGCCCGCTGAGGTGGAAACAGAAAATCACCCAGATAGCTGATGACGTGCTTTCGCACCGTCTTGTTGCCCATCGGCAATTCGACAAATTCAGATCCGGGGCTGATCACATCGCCAAGCGTAGCCTCTTCATCGAGAGCTTCGCGAAATTGGTCAAAGTAGGCAATTTGCAATTGGGTACCACGCTTTACCTTGCCTGCATCAGCCTCGATGTCTCCGAGAATCAATTTCAGTAATGTGGATTTACCCACTCCGTTCGGCCCGACCAGCCCTACGCGATCACCGCGCTGGACGATGCAGCTAAATTGCTCGATCACCTGCTTACTACCGTAGGCTTTGCTTACATCAACCAACTCTGCGACGAGCTTGCCCGAACGCTCACCCGCGTCCAGCGAGAAATTTACTTTGCCCAACTGGTCGCGCCTTGCCGCCCTGTCGCGACGCAATTGTTCCAGCCTGCGCACGCGGCCCTCGTTGCGAGTTCTGCGCGCCTGCACGCCTTGGCGAATCCACACTTCCTCTTCTTTCAAAACCTTATCGAAGCGCGCGTTTTCCTGCGACTCCGCATGCAATGCTTCCGTTTTACGGCGTTGATAATCTATAAATGACCCCGGATAACTGACCAGCAAGCCCCGATCAAGCTCGATGATGCGTGTGGCGATGGTCTCGAGGAAACGCCGATCATGGCTGATCACCAGTACCGCGCCTGAATATGCAGCGACTGTTTCCTCCAGCCAGGTGATCCCTTCGATATCAAGATGATTAGTTGGCTCATCGAGTAACAGCAGATCGGGTGCGGCAACCAGCGCGCGCGCCAGCGCCACCCGCTTTCGTAAGCCCCCTGAAAGCGACCCCAGAGTTGCATCCTCGTCGATACCCAGTCTTGCCACCGCGTGACCCACACGCGACTGCAGTTGCCAGCCGTCGTGTGCTTCCAGGCGTGACTGTAACACCGACAATTGATCGAGCGCGTCTGCGTCCCCAGCGCCTGCAGCGCCATGGGTAAGCGCGTGATAGGCGATCAGGTCATCGGCGACGTGACCCAAGCCACTGGCAACAGCATCGAACACGGTTTGTTCTTCAACGAACAGCGGTTCCTGCAATACCAGCGCGATCGTCAAATTCGGCGCCTGTGAAATGATGCCGTCATCTTCTTTCGCAAGGCCAGCCAGAATTTTTAACAAGCTCGATTTACCGGCACCGTTACGGCCAATCAGGGCAATACGCTCGCCGGGCTCGATGGTAAGGTCAATGTGGTCCAGAAGAGAGACGTCGCCGTAGGCCAGCGCCAGATTTTTGAACTGAAGAAGAGGCATTCGGGGCAGCAATCAATATTGGTGGTTGGAAAAGGCTCAGGTGGCTGAACGTGAAGTTCGGGCGGCCGCTAATCAGACAGAAATTCCTGCAGCGGCGCTCGATGCGCGCGGAAATGCGCGGGAAGTGTTGGGCAGCGCGCCATTTTACGCGTAAAATTTCGCCGTTCAGCGGTTTCACCGATAATCACCGCCCTCGTAGCTCAGTGGATAGAGCACCTTCCTCCTAAGAAGGGGGTCACACGTTCGATTCGTGTCGAGGGCACCAACACACAACAACGTTAAAAAGATCAGTTCTATTTTCCGGCATTTGCAATTTGTAACCATTTTGTAACCACGTTTCCACAACGGAAGCGTACTAAACATAGCGACATATATAACGCCGCATACTTGATGTATACTCAAGGCTCCTGATTATTTGTAAGGAGCACATATGCGTAAGCTGGAAATTGCAGATTCCGAGATTATGAGAATTGCCATCCAACAAGAGATTGCTCGATCCGACGAGTCGCGGTACGACCATCGATTGCATGGCTTGTTGCTTCTGACGGGCGGCCAGAGTTGTCAGCAGATTGCCGATCTTTTTGGCGAAGACCGTCGCACGGTGCAGCGTTGGGTCAAACGTTTTGAGGAACATGGATTGGACGGCATGCGCGATGGTGAGCGTTCGGGAAGACCGGCTTGTCTGGATGCCAAGCAGTGGGCTGCGCTGGGGCGCGACCTGCGGCGCAGCGCCGCTGATTTCGGTCATGTTGGACACCTGTGGGACGGCAAGTTGTTGTCTGCACACCTCCTACAGCGCTACCAGGTCGTTCTGGGCGTGCGTCAATGCCAGCGCATCTTCAGGCAGATGGGTTTTCGTTTGCGCAAGCCTCGACCACAGGTGGCTCAGTCTGATCCGGTGCTGGTGGCAGCCTTTAAAAAAACTGCACCGTCTGGCAAGGCGAAAGGACGTTGATCTGTGGAGTCTGGACGAATGCCACTTCCAACAGCACGGCACACGTTGCCGAATGTGGGTTCCCCCAGAGGTCAAAGACCCGGTGTTGACCCACGCGCCCACGCGCAAATCGATAGCTTGCTTTGGCGCGGTGAGCTTGGCGACAGGGAAATTCGCATACAGCTTGTGCGACACGTTCGACGCCAAAACATTCGAAACATTTCTCAAGTTACTACTGCGCCGCCGCACGCGCGGCAAACGCATGGTAATCGTCTTGGACAACGCCCGATACCACCACGCCATGTTACTCGCGCCATTGCTGCAAAAGCATCTCAAGGTGCTGACCCTCCTATTCCTGCCGCCGTACAGCCCGCAGTTGGCGCCGATAGAGCGAGTCTGGAAACTCGCCCGACGTTTGGCCACCCACAACCGATACTTCGAGACGCTTGGCGAGGTGCTGGTAGTTGTAGAGCAGTGCTTCGCACGATGGCAAAAGCCAACTCAGTGCTGAAACGATTATGCGGCATTATTTAAGACGCTATGTTTAGTAATGGCCTTGCAGGACGCGGACTACACTTTTTCCAGGGCGATAGTGGCCCTTTGTCAGCGCATAATGAATGCCGCAGTTGACGGTGACAGAAAAATCGGTGATTTCAATTGTTCCGCCGACTTGTAACGATGCCGCGTGAATTGGCCGATCCCTCTCGCAGGTATTGATCCTATGAAACTCCAGAGCATTTCGATCCGCAATGCCGTCAAGTTCTACGTCGCGATGGCTATCATCCTGTTTCTGATATTGGGATCGACTGCCTTCTTGACGATCCATTCTTTTGCAGCCACCGTCGGTGCAGCCGCGATTGAATCCCTGATACTGGTGGGAATGGTGATGTTGTTTGGTCTGATCGGCATCTCTTTTGGTGCCATGGTGCTGATTCGCCATATTTCCAGCCGGATCGACTTGATTGCTGCGGAGACAGAGAATTTGCGCGCAGGCGAATGTGACCTTACCCGTCGATTGCCAACAATGAGTGGCGGGCTGGGCAGACTATGCGTGGCACTGAATGGATTTGTCAGCCAGTTGCATGATCTTGTGGCCAGTGTCACCGTCAATGCTGGCGAAATCGCATCCGCCGCAAGACAAATCAGTGCTGGCAACACAGACTTATCTGCTCGCACCGAGGAACAGGCGTCGACACTCGAACAGACGGCATCGAGCATGGAGCAATTCACCGCCTCGGTGAAGCAGAATGCAGAGAACACGAGGGTAGCGAGTAGCTTCGCCGGTTCTGCCTGGGCTGCAGCACAACGTGGTGGCAAGGTCGCTAACGAGGCAGTCGAGCGGATCTCGGCTGCCAATGAAAGTTCGCGCAAAATTGGCGCGATTGTGTCGACGATCGATTCAATCGCGTTCCAGACTAATATCCTGGCGCTTAACGCCGCCGTCGAGGCGGCACGGGCAGGTGAACAAGGGCTTGGATTTGCAGTTGTTGCCGCAGAAGTGCGCGCGCTCGCTCAGCGCAGCGCAACTTCGGCAAGGGAAATCAAGGCGCTCATCGGCAATGCAATTGAACAGGTCGACGACGGTGCCAAACTTGTTACCGAGGCCGGCAGTGCAATGCAGGAGATCATTGTCGCCATTGAGCAGGCTGCATCTATCATGAACGAAATCGCAACGGCCTCCGCCGAACAAGCAGTCGGAATCGAGCAAGTCAATCGCGCCGTCATGCAAATGGAGGACGTTACCCAACAAAATGCCGCCTTGGTAGAGGAAGCTGCGGCTGCGGCCGAGTCCATGCGCGATCAGGCTGAAGGACTTACGCGCCTGGTGTCGCGCTTCAAACTCGACGAAGAAAAACTGCGGGAAGTGGGCCAATTGGCTGGCCGCCAGTCAATGTTGCAGACGGCCGTGACCAAGCCGCACCACAGCCCCGGACGAGCGTTGCGCCGCTACGAAACCCCAGCGCGCGACCGGCTCCGTGGTTGATGGGGACTGGGACGTAATCTGGTAATAAATTCCTGAACGTGGCTATGAAGTTTGCCGCCGTCGCAGCAGCAAATACGCCGCCGGAATCACAAACATCGACAACAACGGCGCCGTGATCATGCCGCCGACCATCGGCGCGGCGATCCGCTGCATCACTTCCGAGCCGGTACCGCCGCCCAACATGATCGGGAATAGCCCCCCCAGAATGACGGCTACCGTCATGGCTTTCGGGCGTACCCGCAGAACGGCACCTTCACGGATCGCTTCCATTAACGCGGGGATGGTAGCGGTACCGTGGGCCAGTTTCTTTTCCCACGCCTGCTTCAGGTAAAGCAACATAATGACGCCAAATTCAGCGGCTACGCCCGACAAGGCGATGAAGCCGACCGCACTCGCCACCGACATTGCGTAACCCAGCAGGTACATGAGCCAGAAGCCGCCGACCAATGCGAAGGGCAAGGTCGCCATGATGATAAATGCCTCGTCAAAACGCTTGAACGTGAGATGCAGCAGTACAAAGATGATAAGCAGCGTGAATGGCACAACTACCTTCAGTTTCGCACTGGCACGTTCCAGGTATTCAAACTGCCCTGACCACGCGACCGAATATCCGGGCGCAACCCTCACCTCTTTGGCAACCGCCTGCTTCATATCGCTCACCACCGATTGCAAATCCCGACCACGGATGTCGATATAAACCCAGCCCGATAATCGCGCATTTTCGCTTTTCAACATCGGTGGTCCATCGGTAATCTTGACCTCCGCAACGGTCGACAACGTGATTTGTGCGCCGCGCTCGGTGACGATCGGCAAGTTGCGGAGATTCTCGACCGAGTCGCGAATCTCACGCGGATAGCGAACGTTGATC
>JBKJVA010000192.1:0-15936 GCA_046589675.1 Usitatibacteraceae bacterium | reverse complement strand
GAGCTAAGCTTCCGCCGGATCGGGGTCGTCGGTATTTTTTCCGGAACGCCCGTGTCGTGCATCTGCCCCCGCCTGCGCAGCGATTCTTGGTGTAGCCGAAATGACATCACTATTCTGCGCGCGATGAACGAGCGCACGATCAATCAGCACCAGTGACAGCATCGCTTCGGCAATCGGCGTCGCGCGAATTCCCACACAAGGGTCGTGTCGCCCATGCGTGTTGATGACCACCGGATTCCCACCCTTATCGATGGTTTGGCGATCAAGCCGAATCGATGAAGTTGGCTTGATCGCAATTGATACGGTCACATCTTGCCCGGTAGAAATCCCCCCGAGTACGCCACCGGCGTTGTTCGACATAAATCCCTGCGGGGACATTTCATCGGAGTGCTCAGTACCTTTCTGCTCGATTGAATGGAAGCCTGCGCCGATCTCTACACCTTTGACAGCGTTGATACCCATCATTGCGTGCGCGATGGCCGCATCAAGACGGTCATAAACGGGGTCGCCCCAGCCGACCGGCACACCACTCGCGACAACGTTGATGCGCGCGCCGCAGCTCTCGCCCGATTTGCGCAAACGATCCATAAACGCCTCAAGCGTCGCGATCATGCTGACATTCGCTGCGAAAAACGGATTTTCGTGAACGGCACCCCAAGATTCAAACGGGATTATGTTTTCCCCCAGTTGCGAAAGATGGCCGCGTATCAATATGCCGAATTTTTCACTTAGCCACTTTCTGGCAACCGCGCCAGCGGCGACGGTCGGTGCAGTCAGGCGCGCCGACGAACGCCCTCCTCCTCGATGGTCGCGAATGCCGTACTTTTGCAAATAGGTGTAATCGGCGTGACCGGGACGGAAGCTCTCGGCAATATTGCCGTAATCCTTGCTGCGCTGATCCTCGTTGCGAATCACCAATGCAATCGGCGTGCCAGTGGTTTTTCCAGCAAACACACCGGAAAGTATTTCAACGCGATCATCCTCGCGCCGCTGCGTCACGTGTCGCGACGTACCGGGCTTTCGACGATCAAGGTCCGGTTGAATATCCTCTACCGATAAAGCCATTCCCGGTGGGCAACCGTCGATCACACAACCAATAGCCGGGCCGTGAGATTCGCCAAAATTCGTGACAGTAAATAACTTGCCGAGAGTGCTGCCGGGCATGATAGTTCGTTGAAAGATTTTTTAGAGTTTAGCACGCAGCCACGCACGCATTAAGTTCACCTGTTGCAGGAATCGGCGTGGCAGAAATGGTGGCGGCACGCTGAGGAACCATTACGTCGTATACCGGGCACACATTGTTAACTATTGTCACTAGCGCCAGCTTTGTGAACCTGTTCACAGAGTTATAAATTGGCGGGGAACAATATACGTGTACTCAATAGCAATCATGAACAATCCAATTTGATACCAAAAACTAGGCGCACCCCTAGGACCACTGGCTTGGGACAATGTCTCCCAAGAGGAAAGTCGTAATCGAACCGAAGTGGGCAAATTCCACTCCTCGCTGCCAGAAACGTGAAAGGGCACCAGTCGGTGCCCTTTTTTTTGTTCACCGATAACAACCGGGTCAGTATTGGGAATATGCCATTTTCGAATGCAGTTTCCCGCCAATCCGGCGAGAAGGTTAGGTCCTAAGCCGCAAACGTCGCGCCACCCGCTACTGCTTCGGCGTTCTGATAGATCGCGCCATTTTTTGTCGCCATGAATTTGTCAAATGGGATTTCTTCTTGCTTGATGAAGCCTTGCGAGGGCAACGCACCACCAGCAACCATTTCGACCACCGCGCAAAGACTCGCTGCCGTCGTCCATGAAATCGCACGCCAGCTTTCCCCGCCAAGCTGCATGGCCGGATAGGCTCGCACGAATTCCTCGCGTGAAAGTCGACCGTCTTTCTGGCCTTCGACGGCCGCATGGACAAAAACCACATCTTCGGCCACGGCGGGCAACGCATTTCTCAGCAACTTGTTTGCGAGATCGCGTTGATCGCGCAGATAAAGTTCGTTCAACAAAAAGCGCATCAACTCGCAGTGGCCCGGATAGCGCATCGTTTTGTAATTGAGCTCCTGCACCCGGCCCAAGTACGTTTCGCACATCGTGCCCAATCCGCCCGAGGTGGTAAACGATTCCAGTATCAGACCATTAACGAGAATCATCTCCAGCCCTTCCAACGCCGGAACCATCTGCGTTTTCCCGTTGCGGATGACTTCGCAATCGTTGATGTACTCGTTGATCACACCCTCCGGTGACCAATTGAGCGCGTAGCCTAACTTGCCGCGCGGATGCTGCGGCAATGCGCCGACGCGCAGCTCGATGGAGCGCAACGAGTCGAAACGATTGGCGAGACTGGCGCCGACAATGCCAATGAACCCCGGTGCCAGTCCGCACTGCGGTGCCATCACGCCTTTGGCCGTGAACGACATCTCAAGAATTGCCCTCGTCGTAGCCACGTCTTCGGTCAAATCGAAATAGTGCATTCCTTGGTCGTGCGCGATGCGAGCGATGCCCACATTGAGGTGAAACGGCAAACAGGAAATCACCGCGTCGTGATCCGTCAGGGCCATTTTTAAAGCTGCAAAATCGGCAACATCCTGGACGCGCACCTCGAAGGGCAACTTACTAGTGGGAGCCGCGTCAATTCCGGTAACGATAAACCCGGACCGCGCCAGTAAGGTGCCGACGAGGCTGCCTACTTTGCCCAATCCTAAAACAGCAACGCGTCGAAGTGCGGTGGCCATAAATTTCTATCCAAAAAAAGATGGTTTTTGTTTGGCGGCCTGTATCGCGCGCCGCGCAGAGAGGCGCAGATTATATGCCGGCACTGCGCCTTCGCGCTCGCGTGTTGTGCGTATTTGTCGTCAGCGCCCGGTCAAGCCCATTGATCGGCTGATCACTTCTTTCATGATCTCGTTGGTGCCGCCGTAAATTCGCTGCACTCTTGCATCGGCAAATGCGCGCGCAATCGGGTATTCCCACATGTACCCATAACCGCCGTGCAGTTGCACACATTCGTCCATTACCTTGCACTGCAGATCTGTAGTCCAGTATTTGGCCATCGATGCCGTGGCGGTATCGAGTTTGTCTACCATGAGCAACTCGGTGCATTTGTCCAAAAACACTTGAGCCACCTGCACCTCCGTTTGCATTTCGGCGAGCTTGTAACGGGTATTCTGGAAGCTGCCGACCGGCTGCCCGAAGACTTTGCGTTCTTTCACATAGGCAAGTGTCCAGTCGATGGCGGCCTGGGCGCTGGAGATGGCGGTAATCGCGATCTGCAGCCGCTCCCATGGGAGCTGTTCCATCAGGCAGATGAAACCGCGATTCTCAAACGCATTTCCACCGAGTAAATTTTCCGCCGGCACTCTGACATCGTTGAAAAAAAGCTCTGCCGTGTCCTGTGCTTTCAATCCGATCTTCTTCAATCGCTTGCCGGTCTCAAATCCGGGCATGCCGCGCTCCACTAGCAGCAGGCTGGTGCCTTTACCACCGGCCGCCGGGTTGGTCTTGGCGACAACGATGATCAAATCCGCGTGCCAACCATTGGTGATGAAGGTTTTTGACCCATTCAGTAAAAAGTGATCACCTTCACGAATAGCCTTCGTTTTCACACCCTGCAAGTCGGAACCGGCCGCGGGTTCACTCATCGCAATCGCGCTCACCAGCTCACCGCTGGCAAGTTTAGGCAGGAATTTCTGCTTCTGCGCCTCGGTGCCGTAATGGAGCAGATAGGGCGCGACAATTTCAGAATGCAGGCTGTAGCCGATGCCACTGAAACCGGAGCGTCCCAATTCTTCCATCTCGATCACCGAGAAAAGTTTATCTGCCCCTGCACCGCCGTATTCTTCGGGCATCGACGTACAAAGAAAACCGTTTGCCCCGGCCTTGTTCCAAACTGCGCGATCAACATAGCCCTGCTCCTCCCAATCTGCGTGGAACGGAGCGACTTCTGCATCAAGAAAACGCCGAAAACTATCGCGAAACAATTCGTGGTCAGCGTTGAACAGTGTGCGTTCGATCATGGCGTACTTTCGGCGATGCTTCAGTTGAGGTTCAGTTAATCGCAATATTCATAGGGCGTTTAAGCGGAGTCCGCTTTCGAAGTGCCGAGTCTGCCCGGTAACAGGATCTGTAAAATTAATCTGCTCAGCCAATAACTGCAGGGGTTTGCTGTAATCGGCGTCCGCAATCTGCGCTTTGCTGAGATGGCGCGGATAGATTTGATCGTTCAGAATGGGCATCCCCAGCGCTGCCATATGCACACGCAATTGGTGCTTCTTGCCGGTCAACGGACTCAAACGATAGCGGGCACAGCCGCCTTTTTCTTCCAGCACCTCAACAACCGTCTCGGTGTTGGGCTCGCCATCGGCTTCACGCATGCGCATGAAATGCTCAGCCTCGATGAGGCGGCTCCGATACGTCATCGGAAACTTGATATCTGCGCGAAAGGGGGCGATCGCCTGGTAACGCTTCGCGACTGCCCGTTGTGAAAACAGATTCTGGTACTTGCCGCGCGTTGAAGGCTGGATCGTGAACAGCACGAGGCCCGCCGTTTCGCGGTCGATGCGATGCATTGGGGCCAACGTGTCAATGCCGAGCTTCCGCTTCAGACGCACCAGCAAGGTCTCTTGCAGATAGCGCCCTCCTGGCGTGACCGGCAAAAAATGCGGTTTGTCGACGGCAATCAGGTAATCGTCCCGAAACAGTATTACTTCCTCAAACGGAATGCGCACCTCGTCCGGGATGCTGCGGTAATAATAGAGCTTGAGATGCGCCTGATAGCACCGCTCGGGGGAAATAAACAAGCCATGTTCATCGATAATATCGCCGCATCGCATGCGCGCGGCAATTTCGTCAGACGAAATGGAAGGAAATCGATGCGCCAGAAAATCAATTACCCTGGGCCATGCGCCGGCAGGTAGCGCCGGTAGCGAGATGCAACTCGGGCCTACGCCGTCCCTTGTTGACAGGCTAGCTGGAAGCATCAAGCTCACGCGCTCGCCGCATGCGCCATTCGCCATCCGGCTCACCCCCATAGACGTCTTCAAGTGTCGTGCCGGTTTCGTTCAGTTTGGTATCGAGTGCGATGCGGTTATCAAACACAAAACACTCACCCTCCCAATCTTTTTCCGCGTCCGGCATTTGCTGAAAATAGTTCAGGATGCCACCTTCGAGCTGGATGACCGGAATGTTCATGTCTTTCATCCATGCGCTGGTTTTTTCACAGCGAATACCACCCGTGCAATACATCGCAACGCGCTTACCCTCGGCTTTCCATTTCGGCGCATGGGCTTCAATGTATTTTGGAAAATCACGGAAATTAGTTACGTGCGGATCAATTGCATTCTTGAATCTGCCAAGTCGATACTCAAAGCTATTGCGGTTATCGAGTAGTACGACGTCCGCTTCACCTATCAGCGCTCGCCACTGCGCCGGGCTGACACTCGCACCGGTTTTGGTGCCGTCCACGCCATTGATACCGAGGGGAACGATTTCAGGTTTCTTATAAACCTTCATTTTGCCGAAAGGCGCAGTGTTGCACGCACTGCGTTTGAACGTGATGCCCGCGAATTTATCGGCGAAGTAAAGATCCTCGAGCAGCGCCTGTTGAAACGCATTGATCTCCGTGACCGTACCAGCCAACATGCCGTTAATGCCTTCACTAGCGACCAGAATGCTGCCCAGCAGGTTTTTCGTCAGCAAACGAAGACGTGCAACGACATCATCAGGATCGTCAAGTACGACGAATTTATAAAACGCAATATGAACAATTTCGCGCGTGGGCGGCGTGCTTCCAGCAGGTATTGTGAGCTTGGTCATAGCCATTATTTTCGCATGAAGTGCTAACGCATATCCTGTATACGACTGGCATAGAGCGATCTGTCTTGCGCTGATTCATGATGGAAATCGCATTTTGTAATTTTGGAGAATTGGTGATTGACGGCCAACATCGCAAAAAAAGAGCTTGCAATTGCGCCTATAACTGTATAAAAATACAGATATGAATGAACTTACATCCCGCCAGCAGGAAATTCTCGCCTTTCTCAAAGCATGGATTTTAGAGAATGGTATGCCTCCCACCCGCGCCGAGATCTGCGGCGCGCTTGGTTTTCGCTCGCCGAACGCCGCCGAGGAGCACCTGCGTGCGCTAGAGCGCAAAGGTGCCATCGAGATGCTCGCCGGATCATCGCGCGGTATTCGCATCCGCGAAGGTGGGGCCATGGGTTCGGAGGCGGTCAACGACGAAGAAGGTGGCATGCCGCTGATCGGCAAGGTGGCGGCGGGCTCCCCGATTCTCGCGCAGGAAAATGTCGTCGGTCGCTATCCGGTGAGCCCCCTGATGTTCAAGCCGAAGGCGGATTATCTTTTGCAAGTATCGGGCATGAGCATGAAAGACGTGGGGATCATGGACGGTGACTGGCTCGCCGTGCACAAAACCAGTATCGCGCGCACCGGACAAATCGTGGTCGCGCGTATTGAGGGCGACGCGACCGTGAAACGTTTGAAGTTAAAAGGGCGCCAGGCGTTCCTCATCGCCGAGAATGCAGATTTTCTTCCCATCGTGATTGATCTAGACAAACGGTCGCTGGACATTGAAGGTCTCGTTGTCGGCGTGGTACGAAAGCTATAAGTTTTTTCAATGCCGAATAATTCAACAGAAACGCATTCGAAGGTGCCGCAAACTATGCGGTCCTGATCGCGCGCTAACTGCCCAAGCATGTCGTGCAAGGGCATGCTCTTTCGAGCGTGGGCGCACCCTGAAGCCGCTATATTTGCGCAAAAATTTGCGGAGATGAACTTTGGCCAAACTCTATTTTCGATTTGCGGCGATGAACGCGGGCAAATCCACGTCGTTACAGCAAGTCGCGTACAACTACGAGGAGCGCGGCCAGTCGGTGAATCTGTTCACCGCCGCAATCGATGACCGTCAAGGCGTCGGGCGCATCGTTTCACGCCTGGGCGTAGCGCGTGACTCTGAAGTTTTTTCCCAGTCGATGAATTTCACCGAACTATTCAAATCTCGCCCCCTCCCCTCCTGCATCCTGATCGACGAGGCACAGTTCCTGACCGAAGCGCAGGTCATACAGTTGCATCAGATCGCCTGTACCGGCGGCACGCCAGTGATATGTTACGGATTGCGCAGCGATTTTCTCGGTCAGCCCTTTCCTGGTTCGCGCGCGCTGTTGACCCTTGCAGACGATCTTGAAGAGATGAAAACCATCTGCCGTTGTGGTCGTAAGGCGACTATGAACGTGCGGCTTGATGGCCGCGGAAATCGCGTTACAGAAGGTGCGCAAGTCGAAATCGGTGGCAACAATCGTTACGAAGCCGTGTGCCCCAAGCGGTTTTATACGGGCGCATGTTGACAGTAAATTCAGAATTTGCAGAACAGTTATTATTTGCGCGCTTTTCAAACTCGAAATGCACGGCGCATAGATATCGACACTCACACAAATATTCATCATCTGCGCGCTGGCCGACGAATGCGCGAAAGCCGGTGCTATCATCGGTGAATACTTCAAGTTCCCGAAAGGAATACGTATGAAAATGGCAAAATTACTTGCGCTCGTCATTGCCCTGTTTGCAGCCACCGGCGCGCATGCCAAATGCGATAACTGCGGCAGCGTCACAGGTGTCAAAACCGTAGAGGTCAAAGGTGAAGGCACGGGTTTGGGCGCGGTCGCCGGCGGCGTCCTCGGCGGAGTGTTGGGCCATCAAATTGGTGGCGGTCGCGGAAAAGACGTCGCCACCGTGGCGGGCGCGGCGGGCGGCGCGTATGCCGGTCATCAGGTCGAAAAAAATGTGAAGTCCAAAACCCAGCACCAGGTTATCGTAAAACTTGAAACCGGAGAGTCGCGCACCTTCACCTACAATGCCGCAACGGCGTATAGAGTCGGTGACAAGATCAAGGTCGTCGGTAGCAAACTGACGCGGCGATAAGCAAGTCCACCCCGAAGAAAAGCTTGCACGAATCGAGCTTTTCTAGTTGGGCATCCATCAATCCTGACACGCGCCTGAAAATGTGAATCTCTAGCATTGGAGCGGATCACAGACACAAAAAGCCCGGAAACGCCCGCCAAATGGCGGTTTACGAGCTAGAACGAGCAAAGCATGCGCTCGACATAGCGAAAACCGCGCTAATCATAGCTTCCGTTCCGCGTTCTACAGCGCGACTTCAGCTACCAGATCGTGCTCCTGTGCGCCTATAACTCGCACGCGCAAAAATTCGCCTGGCTGCACCTTCTGGCTGATATCTGTCACGTAAACGACGCCATCAATGTCCGGCGCATCCGCTTTCGAGCGAGCGATAGCGACGCGAGCACCGCTCTCAGCTTTGGCAAGACGGTCAACTAAAACGTCTATTTCCAGACCGACCTTGGCTTGCAATCGCTTCTTGCTGATCTTTTCCTGATGTGCCATGAACCGTGCTTGTCGCTCCTCGCGCAATTCCGCCGGAACGGCATCAGGCAATAAGTTTGCTTTGGCACCTTCGACTGGAGAGTAAGCAAAACAGCCGACGCGATCCAGTTGCGCTTCCGTCAGAAAATCGAGCAACTCCTGGAATTCAGCTTCAGTCTCGCCAGGGAATCCTGCGATGAAGGTCGAGCGGATCGTTAATTCGGGGCAGACATTGCGCCACGCATGGATGCGCTCAAGCGTTTTTTCCGCCGCTGCGGGGCGCTTCATGAGCTTGAGAATGCGTGGATTGGCATGCTGAAACGGGATGTCCAGGTACGGCAGGATTTTACCCTCCGCCATCAGCGGAATAACTTCGTCCACGTGCGGATACGGATATACGTAATGCAGTCGCACCCACGGCTTGTCAACGCCGCCGATGCTTCCCAATGCTTCACAAAGCTCAGTCATGCGTGTTTTCAGTGGGCGACCGTTCCAGAAACCCGTGCGATATTTCACGTCGACTCCATATGCACTCGTGTCCTGCGAAATAACCAGTAACTCCTTCACGCCGGATTTAACAAGGTTTTCTGCTTCCTGCATCACGCTACCCACAGGTCGGCTGACGAGATCACCGCGCATAGAGGGAATAATGCAAAACGTACAGCGATGATTGCAGCCCTCGGAAATTTTCAGGTACGCGTAGTGTTTTGGCGTGAGCTTAATGCCCGCTGCCGGAACCAGATCGATAAACGGATCGTGCGGCTGCGGCAGATGCGCATGCACGTGCCGCATGACTTCATCTTTGGCATGTGGGCCGGTAACAGCCAGCACCTTGGGATGAATCTGCTTGATGAGATTGCCGCCACCATCGCCCGATTTTGCGCCGAGGCAACCTGTGACGATCACCTTGCCATTTTCTGCGAGCGCTTCTGCAATGGCGTCGAGTGATTCTTCAACTGCAGAATCGATGAATCCGCAGGTGTTCACCACCACCAAATCTGCACCAGCATAGTTGGGCGCAATGTCGTACCCTTCGGCTCGAAGCTGGGTGATGATTTGCTCTGAGTCCACCAATGCCTTTGGACAGCCAAGCGATACAAAACCAACGCGCGGCGGCTTTAAACTTCGCGTTGCCATGCGAATGGGAGCACTAACGGATTTCATGTCCTAGCGCTTGTTTTTG
Organism: Usitatibacteraceae bacterium; assembly: GCA_046589675.1. Taxonomy (GTDB): domain Bacteria; phylum Pseudomonadota; class Gammaproteobacteria; order Burkholderiales; family Usitatibacteraceae; genus UKL13-2. The sequence continues at coordinate 6,356 of JBKJVA010000192.1, read as the reverse complement.
GGCTTGGTGCTTGGCTTCTTCGCACCGCGCTTAGTGATTGGTGCAACCTTGGACTTGTCGGGGGTTTCTTCGCTACTTGTCACCGCGCCAGCTTCGGCCATTGGATTGTAGGGAAATGTGGAAAACATTTGCACCGCTTTTTTCCGTAGTTCTTCTTGCATGCCAACTACGTTCGACGCACTTTTTTCAAGATAATCTCCCATTAGATTCGGCGGCACGCCTGGCGTGACTTGCATCAACTTCGTCAGCGCATCCGAACCAAATGGAGGAATCGAATTGCCCGCACCCGCGCCGATATTGCCGTATAGCGTTTTGGTTTGTTCCTGAAATTTCTTCTGCGCTTCATGAAACGCACCGATACTGCGCTCCAGATAATTACCCATCAGGCCCTGCATGCTATGTCCGTAATAACGGATGATGTTCGAAAGCATATTTGCGGAGAACATTGGCAGGCCGCCACTCTCCTCTTCCAGGATGATTTGCAAGAGGATGCTGCGGGTCAGATCTTCGCCGCTGCGCGCATCCAGCACCTTGAATTCTTGAAGATCGAGAACGAATTGCTTCACGTCGGCGAGTGTGATGTACGCACTGGTCTCCGTGTCATACAGGCGGCGGTTTGGGTATTTTTTAATGATTCGGACCACGGCAACTCCTCTGATGTAATTCGCTGACAAATCCACCCAATCCGGTGCAGAGTGCAACTGAATATGTTGCGTTATGATAAAAGCACCAGTCAGGCGCGATTGCAGTGCAATATATTTTCTGGCGGCCAATTACTAGATGCTTGATTATCATAGCATTTTTTGATTACTGCAGTGCTGAAAAAATAATTTGCTGCAGCGCAGCAAATTTTACTTGACTTCAATAATTCCCAGCATTAATATTCGTCTTGTGCGGTGCACCATTTTTCCGGCGACAGCAACAGCCAAGAGGTGAAAACCGTAATCGTGTCCTTTTTTAGCAATTTTTAAATCCACTTACGGAGCATAAACATGTCCAACCTCAATATGGCAAATGAACAATTTGGTGATTTCTCCAAAACCGCAGTTGAAGATGCAATGAAATTTGCAACCGTTTCCCTCGATAGCATCGAGCGTATGTTCGCACTGAACCTCGAAGCCGTGAAAGTCAGTCTCGACGTCACCGCCAAAAATGCAAAAGCAGTCGGCGCTGTCAAAGACGCGCAAGCGTTGAACGGCTTGACTACCAAAGCCTCGGAAACCGGCGTTGAGTTCATGGCCGGCTATTCCAAAAATCTCCAAGACATCAGCAATTCCGCACAAGCCAAGTTCGGCGCACTGGTAGAAGAGCGTGTCGCCTCGTTTCAGAAATCGATGGTTGAAGGCTTGGATAAAGCTGCCAAGTCGGCCCCTGCCGGTTCTGATGTTGCTTTCGCTGCGATCAAATCCAGCATGGCTGCTTCTACCGCCGCCATGGATACATTAACCAAAGCGGGTAAGCAGTTGTCGACCTACTCTGAAAGCGCGCTTAAAACGGCCGCAGAATCTGTAGCCAAAGCAACACCTTCAAAGCGCAAGTAATTCTGCATTGACGTCTCCTCCTCCTAATCGACAAGATTAGGCTTAGCCCCGGGTATTTCCCGGGGCTTTTTTATGGGCGTCATGCAGGTTAGTATCATTGCGAAGAATAAAAAACGCCCCTTATCGGGGCGTCTTCTTGTGTGATTGTGGAGCCGCAATCAATACTTGGTTCGGAGGTCGGATGGCTGTGACGAGAAGTACGCCGCCAAATCTCGAATATCGTCCGGTTTCAGCGCTGCTGCAAAACCATTCATTGATGCGTTTTTGCGCTTGCCCGATTTGTATTGCGTCAATGCGGCAACAAGGTAGTCGTAGTGTTGTCCTGCAAGCACTGGGTAGTCAGGCTGGATGGGTTTGGCACCAGCTTCTCCATGGCATGCCTTACAAGTTTCTGATTTCTTGGCACCCACTTCAGCATTGCCGCGCGCGATAGCTGAAAGCGGAAGTACCAAACAAAGTGCAGCGATCAGAAGTTGGTTTTTTTTCATGGTCAGTTTCAGCCCTTATTTCTGCGCGTAGTAGGCGGCAATATCTGCCAACTCGGTTTCTTTCAAAGCGCTCGCAAGTCCCTTCATCGTCTCGTTGTAGCGCTCGCCGCTTCGATAAGCTTTTAGCGCCGCGACAAGATAGTCTGCGTTTTGGCCACCAATTTTTGGAACCAGATATACCTCCGGATAAGCGGTTTTTGTACCTGCAATGCCGTGGCAACCTGAACAAATTGCCAACGCTTTGACTTTCCCAGCTACGGGATCCCCTTTCGGAGCAGATGCTTGTGCAAAAGCGAGTGCCGGGAGGAGGGAAATGGCAAAAGTTAGAATATGTTTTTTCATGTTTTGATGGTGTTCCAGGGTCGAGAGGCACTATTTAGCGTCGGACAATGCGCAGTAGGATCTACGCTAACCTGTGCCATTTACAAAAATTATAGCATGGGCTCGAACTGCCATTGCGTCCGCTCGCATGCCGGTCAGTCGCTGGCGGAAAGGAAACTCTGTGGACAAAATGCCGCTGCGAACCGTGCCAGCGGCAGGCAAAGCAGAGGGACTTACCTGCCTACAGCGGTCCCTACGCGGACACATCGTTTCGAACCGCCAATGTCGACCACACGGCCATGCCACGGCTGGCTTCGTTAATAGCTGCTACATGGCTAGCGTGGTGGTGCAACTCGTCAATATTTGCGCGCAGTACCTTCAGGTTCACCGGACGCTCCTGTATGGCGAGGTTAACTTCTGCAATGCTGCCAGCTGATTCCAGGCCGATGGCAAGGCTGTCCTGACCGCGCGTCATGGCTATGTAGACATCGGATAGCAACTCCGCATCAAGCAACGCACTATGGACAGTGCGCGCAGTGTGATCGACCTGGTATCGATCACATAGGGCATCAAGATTATTGCGCTTGCCTGGATGCAAATCCTTGGCCATTGCCAATGTATCGATGATCGTGCACTTTTCAGTCACTGGTGGTTTTTTTATGCGCCGCAGCTCGGAATTCAAAAAGCCGATATCGAACGGCGCGTTATGAATGATAAGTTCAGCGCCAGCGACATAGCTTAAAAATTCTTCCGCAATTTCAGCAAACTTCGGCTCGTGTTCTAAATCCCCCAACGTGATGCCATGCACAGCCATGGCACCTGGATCAATGTCCCGTTCGGGATGAATGCGTTTATAAAAATTGTTGCGCGTTAGCCGACGATTGATCATTTCCACGCAGGCTATTTCGATGATACGGTGGCCGAGAGCCGGATCAAGACCGGTCGTTTCGGTATCGAGTACTATCTGGCGGCTCATGTTGCCGCTTTTGATGACCTGGCCAAGACCAAATCAACACCCCGATTGGCGAGCTTATCTGCGCGCTCGTTCTCGGGATGTCCCGCATGACCCCGCACCCATCGCCACTCGATTTTGTGTCCTGCGGCGAGCTCATCGAGTGTGTGCCATAAATCCGCGTTTTTTACCGGTTTCTTGTCTGCGGTCTTCCAGCCATTGCGTTTCCATCCATGGATCCATTCGCTTATACCTTTTTGAACGTAAGAGGAATCGGTGAACACTACCGCATCGCACGAACGCGAAAGCGTTCTCAGTGCTTCGATCACCGCAGTCATCTCCATTCGATTATTGGTGGTGTTGACCACGCCACCGAACAACTCTTTTTCCTTACCACCAAAGCGGAGAATTGCGCCCCAGCCGCCAACACCCGGGTTACCTTTGCAGGCACCATCGGTATAAATTTCGACCATAATTATTTCACCACGTGCAGATGATTTGCGCGGGATGTGACATCGTGCAATTGCATGTTGTTATGGGGTTGCTCATATCTTGCCGCAGCCGCAAATTTGCGCTCCTTCATTTTCTGGTCGCTCCACGCTGGTGCGATCAATCGCATGCCATGCACCTTCTTGATTGCTTCGAGCATATATACGCCACCAGCCACACCCCACCAGCGATCCCCGGTGGGCTCCATGAAATGGAATCGTCTCTGCCATTTCTCGGTTTCACATGGCGGAATGTAGCAGGCAAGGCTACCCGACGCAGGCTCCAACCCCAGCAGCTGCAACCAATCTTTTATCCGCACCAGACTGACAAACTGACCCCGCCACGGATAGCCCTTGGAGGTCCAGAGCTTGCGCGTCCCGAACAGGCTCCACGGGTTGAATCCCAACAGCAGAACCCTGCCCTCTGGCCGCAGCACGCGGTCAATTTCGCGCAAAACCTCGTGAGGGTTTTCACTGAACTCAAGGACGTGCGGCATCAGACACAGATCGATACTCTGCGAATCGAACGGCAATTCATGAAATTGCGCCTGCACATGATTTGGTCCAGGCGCTGTTTCCGGTGAAACCGTCACCCGGTGGACGATGCGCGATTCGCGCAAAAGATCGCATTTCGGCAAACCCAACTGGATAGCGTGAAAGCCAAATATGTCGGGCGTCACCTGATCCAGCCACGCCTGTTCACGCGCCAGCAGGTAGGCACCCAGCGGCGATTGAAACCAGTCATGTAAACTTTCACAAATCATGGCGACATTTTAACGGATTCTGCGTGCCCACCTCTTCACTTATCAACGTTCATCCTGTCCCCGCGTTTCAGGACAACTACCTCTGGGTCATCCACAAGGAAGGTTACGCTGCGGTCGTCGATCCGGGCGATGCAGTACCTGTGCTGGATTACCTCGCGGCCAATGGCCTGAAGCTCGCAGCCATCATATGCACCCATCACCATGCCGACCACGTTGGCGGCGTTGAGCAATTGCTGGACGCGTTGCATCTGCGTGGAACAATTCCCGTTTTTGGCCCTGCCGGTGAGCGGATACCCGCGAGGTCACAGGCGCTGCGCGAGGGCGATCGTATCGTAATCCCGTTCCTCGATCTCACGTTCGATGTACTCGACGTTCCCGGCCATACTGCCGGACACATCGCCTATATTGGCCATGGCCTGTTGTTTTGCGGGGATACCCTGTTTGCGTGTGGTTGCGGGCGACTTTTTGAAGGCACTGCGGAGCAGATGACAGCATCCCTCACGAAATTGAAGCACCTCCCACCGGAGACCAAAGTTTTTTGCGCACACGAATACACGATGGCCAACATTAAATTCGCCGAGGCCGTGGAACCGGACAACGCAGATCTGAAATTGCGGAAGCTTTTTTGCACAGCCAAACGCCAACGTAACCTGCCCACCATTCCATCCACCATCCACCTTGAACTCGCCACTAATCCGTTTTTGCGCTGGGACCAACCGGCCGTGCAAGCCGCAGCGGCAGCCAGACTAAAACAGGATATCGGTGCCAACCCCGCCCCCGCGCTGGTGTTCGGCGCAATTCGCGAATGGAAAAACAACTTTTGACCATGCCGAATAATTTCACCATCCTTCCCGCCACTGAATCCGACGTCGGCACCATATTGGATCTCATCCGTCAGCTTTCCGTTTATGAAAAACTCGAACACATGGTGTCTGGTAACGAAGCGATGCTCCACACCGCGCTATTTGGCACGACGCCGGCTTGCGAATGTGTCGTTGCGCGTGACAACGGCGAGCCGATTGGCTTCGCGCTGTACTTCACCACTTTTTCCACATTCCTGTGCAAATCTGGTCTCTATTTGGAAGACCTGTTCGTCATTCCCGCCGCGCGTGGGCGGGGCGTTGGCAAAGCACTACTGAAACATCTGGCCAACCTCGCGGGTGAACGTGGCTGTGGCCGCTTCGAGTGGCGCGTACTCGACTGGAACACGCCGTCCATTGAATTCTACAAATCGCTTGGTGCGGCAGTCATGACGGAATGGCAGTTGGTCAGAATGACAGAAACCGAATTCGCCGCGCTTGCAGTAAAACAGTTACCGAAAGGGCATTTCTAAACCATCGTGCTGGCTTCCAGTTGCAGAGACGCTGGACTTGGCAGCGGTTACAATGCCTTAATACTCTAGTGGCAAAGACGATTGACGCATTAGCATGCGTTCTGTACTCTGGATTCATGCAAAGACAAGGGCCTATCGGATGATCTTGAAGCAGCGCTTGAAATTGATCGCGGTATGTTTGCTCGTTACCGCACCGACTGCGGGGTTTTGTCAAACGACGGCTTCCCTTGTTGCCGCCCCGCTATCTGCGACCAGCACCAATGCCAATGTGGCCGCACAGCTGGACGTGCAGGATGCCGCCAATCCACGCACCACCCGGCAATTTAACGACGCCGATTTGTGGCAGCGGGTCCGTCGCGGCTTCGTGATGGAAGAACTTAATTCGCCACTCGTTCTGCAACAGGAGCAGTGGTACGCCACCCGCCCCGATTACATCCAGCGCTTTGTTGATCGCGGCTCCAAATACCTG
>JBKJVA010000299.1:0-8518 GCA_046589675.1 Usitatibacteraceae bacterium | reverse complement strand
TGAACCTGCCGGGCCTGCATCGAAGTTAAGCCGCATATCGACTGCAACTATCGACGCGGTCGGTCCATCGGCACGTACCAGGGACGCCTCCTTTAACACCAGGGCGTGCCGCGAAACCGCTTCGCTGGTTTTGTCCCACCAGTTGGCATAGCCGACTGACGGCATGACAATTTGGAAACCATCTTGAGTCGCCACGATGCGCGCGTCCGGACCGAAAATAGATTGCAAAGCACCCACGTCTGCTGCGCGGCGCATCACCATCGGAGGCACCGGGTCCTTAGCTAACACCGCGAGTTCACTCGCCTGAATGCGCATCGCGGCCAGTTGACTTTGCAGTAGCGGCAACCGCGCGGTCAGGGCGTCGCGCATGCGCACTGCCGGGAGCCAGATGAAAGCCAGTATCAATCCAGCCACGAGTAATGCACTCCCGAACAGGATCAGGCGGCGTGGTCTGGCTTCGAGGCCCTGCCAGCGTATTTGCAGGGGCCGAAAAGCAAATGCGATACGATCAATAGCCTGATCCATGCGAGCGCGCAGCGGTGCCATCAGCGTCCGGCTTTCATGGTGAGGCGAACCACATTGGCCGCGTTCACCGCGAAGGTTGCGTCGGGTGTCTCGGCGGCGCGTGACTTTAACGCTGACTGCATTTGCGGATCAGATACAACGGTTTCGATGCTGACGATGCCTTCACGGATGGTGATGCGCTGAGGAACAACTGCTGGCACGGCTTTGAGTATTAGCGAGAGCTGTGCCAGCCCCATGCGCGCGTCATCACCGATGCCTAAGCCACGTTCGCGTTTCGCCGCAGCGAGGTTGCGCTGCATTTGCAGCGGCGGATCTACGATTGCCTGCGCTTTCGGAAACGCCTCTTTAAACACACGCGTCATTTCGCCTTCGATGGTGCGACGCTGCTGATCGAGTCGCCACGCATCGACAACCGTAAAAATAATTTGAAAAATAGCGATTAACGCGACCAGCGTAGCGACTGGCTTTAGTAAAACGATCCATCCCGCACCGGTTGATCGCGGCGCAAAATCGCCTGAAAGTAAATTCCCTTCGCCTGCAGATACCATCCGCGGTGCCGGACGTGCTGCCAACCGCAGCGGGCAATCGAGAGTGCGCTGCCATGCCTGACGCCACGGTGCATCGGTCGTTTGATCGGTATAGATCGTGAGCTGTGACGGCGAAACCTGGTGGTCACGTGCCTCCTTCAGAGCCAGCACCAGCGTGAACGGCGGGTCAAGGGGCATACCCGTCGCCTGTGTGCCGGCAGTTTCCACATCGAAGCTGTAGGCAAACCCATCCCCGCGTCGCGCCAGTCCATGGTCGCCTTCGACCACCAGACCCCATTCGCCACGGGCAACGGGAATCAACGCTGCCGCAGATACCGCCTGCGCGGGTTCAATCCCGGCGTTACGCAGCCATCGCAGGGCGTTGTCAAACCAGGCACGATCGATTGCCGCGACTACGTGCATATTCGACATTGGCGAAGCGGAAGGTCCAAGCACGACCGCGTGCACTGTTGCCGGGTCGATGGTTAATTTATCTTCGATGGCGTAGCGCAACAGTGCGTCGCGTTTAACCGTCGACACCGGTGGTAACGTGGTCTCAATGTAGACCACGCGGCGCGCAGTGATGACGATGACGCTACGCTCTGCCCGCGGCACGTCTCCGCCAGGGGACAACAAGCCCGCACCTTCGCGCAACAAATTCGACTGACGATCAAACAAAAGCCACGACACGACGGTTTCCGCGTCAAGAATCGGCTGATCGGGAATGTGCAGCAGGAGTTGAAGGTTTTGCAACGGGCACGGCCTTGGTCAATCGTCTTTGATCCAAATTATACGTGGCCACGCGGTGGCGTTGGTGACTGCAGGGTTCGCCGTAACCCGTTGGAACAGCGCGGATTGCCTCAGTTGGGTGTTGCCGGTGCTGATGCCTAATGCGATTGAAAAGTAAGCACTATTGAAATCGAGCAATTGCTCAATATTGGTCGGCGGCATGTCCTTGAGATAATCCTTGATGCCCTTGTCATCTTTATCGGCATCAAACGACTTGAATGGTCGCGTCATTCGACGACTGATTAGTTCCTCCAGCGCGGCTTTGCCAAGTGCGGGAAGTGCAGCGGCAAGTACCTCCTGCGGTGCCGTGTTGATATTAATCTTGCTTCGGCCGGGCAGGGCGGTGATGAATGGCTTGAGTTTGGCAAGCGTCGCGTTGTCGAAGCCTTTCACGCTATAAAGCTCCTCAATCTGTACGACGCGCTGATTAGCCGCGCGGTAGGGCTGCTGTAGCGCCAGATAGGACAGGTCTTCGGCACCACCGGGAAAGCTGGTTTCGTCATCTTTGTCGATCCAGTCGGCGAGTGCGTTGGCGAGATCGGTGTTGAGCGCGAGATTTTGCAGAAGTTGCTTAAAGATGGCGACATCGTTCAGATTCTGTTTGCCGTCATCATTGATGAGGTTGTTAATATTGAAGCGACCTGCTTCGTCGCGAAAAAAGCCGGTGGCAACGGCGCCTTCGATGGGCTGTGCGCCAATGGGCTGCGCCCAGCGCTGGGTTAAATCCACACTTTTGCTATTTTTCTGAAACTCAAACAGCGCCGCGCGTGCCCATTGCAGCATCGGTTGTGCAAACAGCATCGCCTGCGCGCGTTCGGTCGCGCGCGCGGTACGGGTAAGTGCGTGGCTTTGCTGAACCAGCAGGAATGCCGCGACGCTGGTCGCAAGCAACACCACCAGTAGCGCGGTGATGATGGCGGTCCCGCGTTGCTGTTCAGCGGAAGTTGATGGGGCCATCATCGCCTTTCGGCAAGTGTAAACAGTCGGTTGTACTGCTCGCCCGACGACAGCGTGATCGAGAGTTCCAAAGCCGACGGAAAATAAGTTGCGCCTTCCGCACCGGTTGATCGCCATTCGGCGACAAAATTGCCTGCGCGATCCATGGCACGCCATTTGGCCTCGCGCACATCGGTCAAGGCTGCGTACGCCTGCGGGAGCGCGCGTGGTGCCATGTCGAGCTGCGGCCACATCACCAGCTCCAGGTTGCCATCCTTGAGTCGATAGCCGATGCGTTGCGGTCCCGACGAGGCGCCGACGGACCCGCCAAAACCTGAGCGGGTAAAGACCAGCGAGGCATCGTTGGCTGATGGTAATAACGGCGAGAGACGCAGTGCATCGTCGAGTTGGCCATCGCTGTTGCGCACGCGTCGCTCGATCACCGCAGAGAAATCGTTCTCCAGACGGGCAAATAGCAACGCGACGTCGCGCAGACGGCTGCTTTGTACGTTGAGGTGTTCGCGGGTTTTGAACAGCGAATCAAGGGTGCGATAGGAAATCACCGCCAGCACGGCAAAAATGGTCATGGCCACCAATAGCTCGATGAGCGTGAAGGCACGCTGGCGATACATCATGGGGCGATGCCAACCGGCTGCACGAGATAGGCGGTCAGACTGGTCAGGGTTTGCGGATCGTTTGGTCGGAAAACGCGTACCTCGATTTTACGGAACGCCGCATTTGGTGTGTCGGATGTCGTTTGCTGCCAATCAAAAGCGATTCCGCCGAGTGTGCTTTTGCCTGACGCCGTCCCGCTGACAGGGAAGCTGCGCGTTGCAGTCAATAAGGCTACCTGGTTCTGCCCAACCCAGGTTGCCAGCGTACGTAATTTGGATTCTTCGGCGCTGACCGTTGCGACATTGGCCGCGCGTGCCGCCGCCGCCAGTGCGATAGCGAGGATGACGAGCGCGATAATCACTTCGATGAGAGTGAAACCGCGCATGCTTTGCAGCCGTTGCATTTTTGGCTATCCTGACTTGACGCGCAGATTGCCGATGGCGTCGCCTGCGATAGTGATGACAACGGATTTGGTCGCGAGCGACAGTTCGAACGGTTGGCTAATTCCTATGGGCAGGAAGGTGATTTGCGCGTCTTTTTGTGGCACTGCATTGCCAGCAACGGTCAATTGCACGTTGACAGACTCGGCGAATTTATGCGGCTTAAGCTCAGGCGACACTGCCGGATTCCATTGGTCCGGGTTTCCCGCATCACGTTCGAAAAATTGCATTTGGCCGGTGTCGAAACGCGCGGCGATGACGCGACCGCCAAAAGCCGCCTCATCGCGGGCCACCTGCAGTACCGCCAACACCCGTTCGCTTTCGCGACGGGCAACTTCATCATCGCTGGGAAACAGCCTTGGCACCGCCACCGCCAGGGAAATACCGATGATAACCACCACCACCATTATTTCGATAAGGGTAAAGCCCGATTGCCGTTTGCCCGTGGACCACACCGGTTATAAATTCCAGGAGCCGATATCGCCGTTCGATCCTTCGCCACCCGGTTGGCCATCAGCGCCTAGGCTGAACACATCGATTTCGCCTTTAAGACCGGGATTGAGATATTGATATGGGCGTCCCCATGGGTCGTTCGGCAGACGCTCCAGGTAGCCGCCGCTCTTCCAGTTGGTGGGCAGCGGATTGGTGGTGGGCTTGACCGTTAGGGCTGTTAAACCCTGATCGGTGGAGGGATAGACGGCATTATCGAGACGATACAGTTTCAATTGCTGCATGATGACCGCGATGTCCGATTTTGCGGCAGCCATCTTGGCCTGATCCGGGCGATCGAGAATTTTGGGCGCGATCACGGCGGCGAGAATGCCAAGAATCACGACGACGATCATGACTTCGATAAGGGTAAATCCGGTGTTTTTTTTCATGAGGAGATTTTAGAGGGAAGTTCGGGAGGTGTGGAGAGTGTGATCGCGGAGAAATCCTCAACGCACTGTGCAGCATGTTTCGGTTTGATTTACAAACACTAGCATTGGCGGACTTTCACAGCCATTTGTGCTCCAAAAACCGCACCAAATGGCGATCTAAGTAATTTTAGGCTGCTATTTCACCAACTGGTTCAATTCGAATATCGGCAACAGCACCGCCAGTACAATCGCCAGCACCACGACACCCATAAATAAAATCATCGCCGGTTCAATCATTGCCGCCAGTGCCGCCAGGCGGATTTCGATATCGCGCTGCTGTTGATTGGCCGCCGTCGCCAGTGTCTGCGGTAACTTTCCGCTGGCTTCGCCGGAAGCGATCAGATGCACCAGTACCGGCGGAAATCGCTTGCTTTGCCCGATCGCCTGCGACAATCCAGACCCTTCACGAACATTGAGCGCGGCGCGTTCAAGGGCGTCGCGCATTGGCAGGTTGGTCACCACACCGACACTGGCGCTAAGTGCGGACAGAACCGGCACGCCGCTACCGACCAGAATCGACAAGGTTGCCGCAAGTTGTGAAGACTGCTGCGCGCGGATAGTTCTGCCGACGACCGGCAGCGCCAGCAGCCACGCGTGCCAGCGGCGGCGCAGGTGAGGGCGTTTAAGCGCGGCTCTGCAAGCAAAAATCCCCGCAACGACGATCACCAGCCAGTAAACGCCAGTCGCTTGCAGAAAGCGCGATGCAGCAAGTAGGGCGCGCGTGAACCAAGGTAGCGTTTGCTTGGTGGTCTCGAAAACACCGACCACTTGTGGCACCACATAAATCATTAAACCGCCAACCACCAGCGCACAGACGATCAGTACGATGGTGGGATAAATCATCGCTACCAGCAGCTTTTGGCGCATTGCCTGCTGCGCTTCGACGTGGTCAGCAAGTCGTAAAAGTACGTCGGGAAGTTTACCGGAAGCTTCCCCGGCGGACACCAATGTTTGAAATAGATCAGAGAATGTTTCCGGGTAGGCGGTGAGTGACTTGCCCAGCGAATTCCCTTCCAGCACGCTGCCGCGCAGACGGGCGAGCAGTTGTCGTTCTTTTTCGGACTCGGCTTGTTCGATCAGCGCATCAAAGGTTTGCTCAACGGTTAATCCGGCGCCAAGCAAGGTGGCCAGCTGGCGGGTAATCCGGGCTAGATCGGCGGTACCTAATTTGCCGCTGCGTTTACGTCCGCTTGCATCAGCATCGTTGGCCGCTTCAATGATAGTCACATCAAGAGGAAACAACCCTTGCTGTCGTAATTGGGAACGCGCCAGTCGCGGGCTGTCCGATTCGAGTACGCCGCGTTGTTCGCGGCCGTCGATGTCGTATGCGGTGTAACGGTAGCCGGACATGCTGGTTGCCGAGCGCTAGTCGCGCGTGACCCGCAATACTTCTTCCAGCGAGGTCACGCCGTCGGCTACCCAGCGCAATCCGTCTTCACGCAGCGGAACCATGCCATTGCTGATCGCTGCCGAGGTAATGGCGCTTTCGGCCGCGCCGTCGTGAATTAATTTGCGCAGCGCCTCATCGACAGCGAGCAATTCATAGATGCCGGTGCGGCCCTTGTAACCAGTTACGGAGTCACCCGGTTCAAACAACGTGGTGATATTGCGATGGGCGGAACTCACAGACGCCGTCAACATATTGCGCTCGGCATCATCGGGTTCGCGCGCACGCCGCGACGCCGGGTTGAGTTTGCGCACCAGCCGTTGCGCCAGCACCCCCGAGAGTGTGGATGCCAGCAGATAAGGTTCGATCCCCATGTCGACCAATCGGGTCACGGCACCGGCGGCCGAATTGGTATGCAATGTCGCTAATACCAGATGCCCCGTGAGTGATGCCTGTACGGCAATCTGCGCGGTTTCGAGATCACGAATCTCGCCGATCATGATCACGTCGGGGTCCTGCCTGAGTATTGCGCGCAATGCCCTGGCGAACGTCATCTCGATACGTGGATTCACCTGCGTCTGGCCAACACCATCGAGATCGTATTCGATGGGATCTTCCACCGTCATCATATTGCGGGTATGGGCGTCGAGGCGCGACAATGCTGCATACAGCGTGGTGGTCTTGCCGGAACCGGTCGGACCGGTGACGAGGATGATGCCGTGCGGTTGCTGGATCAGGTGGTCCAATCTGGCGAGAGTGGTGGCTGGCATGCCCAGCCCATCCAGCGAAAGTCGTCCCGCTTGTTTGTCGAGCAGCCGCATCACGACACGCTCGCCATGGCCTGTCGGAAGTGTCGAAACACGCACGTCAACCGGGCGACCGGCGATGCGCAGCATAATGCGACCGTCCTGTGGCAAGCGCTTTTCTGCAATATCGAGCTCTGCCATTACTTTCACCCGTGACACCATCGCCGCGTGCAATGATCGTTTCGGTTCGACCACATCGCGTAACGCACCATCGACACGGAATCGCACCAGTGAACGGCGCTCGAATATTTCAAGATGAATGTCGGAAGCATTCTCACGTACGCCTTGCGTGAGCAGCGCGTTGATGAGCTTGATGATGGGCGCATCGTTCTCGGTTTCGAGCAGATCGGTAATTTCTGGCAGCGACTGTGTGAGTTGTGTGAGATCGGCGGCGTTTTCAATATTGCTGGCGATTTCCTGCACGGCGTCATCATTGCCCGTCTCATTGGCGGTCGCGGTGTAGGCACGAGCGAGGCGCGCACTGAATTCTGCGTGCGATAACAGTACCGGCTTGAGTGCCTTGCCGGTCATGCGGCGCACTTCAGCCAAGGTAGCCGAGGCGGGGTCGGGCGCCAGCCAGACTTCTATTTCGCCATTTACCTGCCTGGCGGTGATGATGCCTTTAGCCTTGGCGAAATGGTACGGCAACGTCCCCACTACGGCCGGATCCGCTGTTTCCATTGCGTCGCGTTGCTTGGCATCGGAGGCACCCATCGTTATCTGACAGCGGGGGTGGATGCCAGTGGCAGTTGTGCGCCTCCGGTGGGCGGCAACAGCGACGATTCGTTTTCGCGCAACATGCTTCCTTGTTGATTGCGTATGTATTCGTAGCGCTCGCCGGTCAATTGGTTGGCCGCCTTGCCATCGCGCAACACATATGGGCGCAGGAATACCATCAGATTAGTTTTGTCGCGATTCTTTGTCTGGTACTTGAACAGATTACCGAGGAACGGAATATCGCCGAGCAATGGCACTTTGCTTTCGTTATTTTTGCTGTCATCCGAGATCAGCCCGCCTATCACCACGATCTGGCCATCATCGACCAATACGGTATTTTCGATCGAGCGCTTATTGGTGATCAGGTCGACTGACTTTACCGCGGTCGAGGTCGGCACCACAGTCGACACCTCGAGGAAAGCCTTGAGTTTGACGGCACCACCTTCGGCGACTTGCGGCGTCACCTTGAGTGTCAGACCAATGTCGCGGCGTTCGACCGTCTGAAACGGATTGTTGGCACCCGACGCGGTTTGCGTGAAACTGCCGGTGACAAAGGGGACGTTTTGTCCGACGGTAATTTTCCCTTCTTCGTTATCAAGGGTAAGAATATTGGGCGTTGAAAGTACATTGCCTTTCTGATCTGCTTCCAGCGCGCGCGCCAACGCACCGAGGTTTAATACTTCACCGATGCCGGGAATATTGATTCTTCCGCGCACAACACCGAGGTTGAGTCCTGCGTTGACGCTGCTGATATTGCCCGCCGCGCTGATGATGTTGGTGCCAGCGCCGCCGAAGTTGGTGCCACCAATTACTTGAGAGCCCCCACGATTGATGCCAGACAAGTCCTGCCACTGAA
>JBKJVA010000306.1:0-1177 GCA_046589675.1 Usitatibacteraceae bacterium | reverse complement strand
TTAAAGCCGAGCGCATCGAGCTCTGCCCGAAATAACTTGCCAACCTCGCGCACGCCACCCTGATTGAGGGTGCCACTGTTGATGTTGACTGCCTTTTCCAATAGCGACATAGCCGCTAGCGAGCGCGCCTTTACGGCGTCGGCAAGTTTTTGCTCCGGTGGGGATAACTGCGCGAAAGCCGAAGACGTGGCGGCAAGGATGACGCCAAGCATTGCGTTGCGGAGGTACGAAGATTTTTTCATGGTGGCTTTCATTAATCCTTCTGATAGACCTCAATGCCCTTCTTCACAATTCTTAGAATTAGGTCTGAGTCGATGATTGTGACACCGCACCATGCCATCATCGCGCACCCCGACAGGCAATGCGCGCGGCAGCCGACTATTTCGCCGGCCTGTGCAAGTCCTGCATCGCTCCGCAAACCAGCGCCGACCTGCTCGCGGTAGTACTTGCGGATGTCTCCAGGCGCGACGGTGCCATACACGACAACCAGCCGCTCTTTCGGGGCTGCCCAAAACGCAGTGCCGAAAGCACCGTTTCAGGTGTAGTCGCCGACGGTGTCGGGCGTGGCAGCGAGGTCATCACCAAGCGCACGGCAACGCCGAAGCCGTAGCCGTCGCGATGCGACCGCAGCGACGTTATTCTTGATGTTCGCACCCAGGTGATCGCTGGTCATGGCGCGCACCGTCTTTGGGCTCAGCACGCGCTTGCCACTGGTGATGTCGCCATCCAGCAGCATCTGACCGAAGCGCAGGTACTCTCCCACAGTGCTGAAGGCGCAGGCACCGGCGCAATCGAATTTCAGGAAATGCGTTCATCAAGAGTTACAGCGATGCCTTTGAATTTTTTGCGACTGTGGTTTTCGTTCACGTCGATCAAGAATATCACTTTCTGGTTTTGCCAGCAGTCCCTCTGCCGACGAAACTTCAAAATCGCGACTACGGAATTTTTCCGATAGGCCTTAGCAGACCGCCATTTGGCGCGCTTCCCAGGCTATAACACCTCCAAACGCCGCATCAATATTAGAGTTTCCCCACTTTATCCAAGCGCCAGCTCAATATCTCCCTTCAAATCGTCAAGGTCCTCAACCCCGACCGACAACCGCACCAAGCTGTCGCATATCCCCAACTCGTTGCGGATATGCGCCGGTATCGAAGCATGCGTCATGATCGCCGGATGC
>JBKJVA010000286.1:0-5694 GCA_046589675.1 Usitatibacteraceae bacterium | reverse complement strand
CGTCGGTGCCTTCGTGACTGGTGAGCCAGTTCGTAACGTGATACCGCCAGACCTTTCCGTACCGTGGCTTGAGTTTTGGAAATTAGCACCACTCATGTTTGACTGGATGGTCTCACTCGGCGGCACGTTGCTGATCGGTTTGGCAATCCAATGTACGGTATTTGCCATTGGCGGTTACGTGGCCACCATGATTTTATGGCGTTACACAGTGTCCAAAATGTGGGCCCGCCGCAAGCAGCAACGACTCATAAGTATTGCCCGGCATGACGCCTGATTACTGGAACGAAGCCTGCATCGCCTTGGCCAAACGCGACAAGGTGATGAGAAAACTGATCACGACTTATCCGGAAGCGCAACTGCGCACCCGTGGCGACCCTTTTCAGACGCTGGCACGGGCGATTGTCGGCCAGCAAATTTCGGTCAAGGCGGCGCAATCAGTATGGAACAAAACGGCGGCTGTGGTCGGTGAGATCAGCCCTGAAAATTTGTTAGCCGCGACGCCTGAAAATCTTCGTGCAGCCGGAAACTCCCGCCAAAAGATCGCCTATATGCAGGATCTTGCGGCACATTTTGTCGATGGTCGTATCAAGCCAACGCGCTGGCACAAAATGGCAGACGATGACGTCATTGCCGAACTCGTGGAAGTCAAAGGTATCGGCATCTGGACCGCGGAAATGTTCCTGATTTTTTACCTGATGCGACCGAATATCTGGCCCATCGATGACATCGGCGTCATCCGTGCCGTGGAGAGGCATTACCACAACGGCGACCGGCTTGAAAAGGCGGAAGTGCAGTGGTACTTCGACCGCTTCTCGCCGTGGTGTACGGTGGCCACCTGGTATTTGTGGCGCAGCCTCGATCCGATTGTTGTCGAATATTGATTGCAGTAAAACGTTTCTAATCTTCGACACCGTGTAATTATTAAACTCTAGCATGGGAGCGGCTTCGCAGACCTTTATACGCCGCAAGGCGCGCCAGTGCTAGTGTTTGAATTTTTTGCATTAACCTTGACGTAACTTGCCATCCGTCAACGTCAACGTGCGCTGCATCTTCGCGGCTAATGTCGGATCGTGTGTCACCATCACCAATGCTGTCTTGTACTTGGCGTTGAGCTCGAGAATCAATTCGAAAACGTGATCTGCCGTACCCCGGTCCAGATTGCCGGTGGGTTCATCGGCGAGCACACAGCCAGGATGCGTAACCAGCGCACGCGCGACCGCGACACGTTGACGTTCGCCGCCGGAAAGCTCGCCCGGCTTATGCGACAGGCGATGCGACAGGCCAACTTCGCCGAGGATGATCGATGCGCGTTCTTTCGCGTTCGCTGTAGTTTCGCCGCGAATGGCGAGTGGAATCGCCACATTCTCGATCGCTGTGAACTCGGGCAGCAGATGATGAAATTGATAGACGAAACCGAGCGCACGATTGCGCAAACGACCCTGCTCAAGCGGGGAAAGTTGATCAATGCGTTGACCGAGAACTTCCACTTCACCACTGGAGGGCGCGTCCAAGCCACCGAGAATGTGCAGCAGGGTACTTTTCCCCGAACCGGATGCGCCAACGATTGCAACCGTCTCGCCCTCATTGACCAGCAGATCCACGTTTTTCAATACCTCCACCGGTGCGTTACCCTGGCGAAATGTCTTGGAAACCGCGCGACAGTGAATGACTTGATTACTCATATCGCAGCGCCTCGGCCGGATTGACGCGCGACGCCCGCCAGCTTGGATAAAGCGTCGCTGCCAGAGACAATAACAGCGCGATCAGGGCAGTCGTCCAGACATCCCGCCACCTGAGCTCGCTTGGCAGTTCCGAGAGGAAATAAACTTCCGGGCTCAATACCTTGAAGCCAGCCACGCGCTCGATAAACGGCACAACCACATCGATATTGCTTGCCAGCAGGATACCCGCCACGACACCGATCAAGGTACCGATCACGCCAATGACCGCGCCCTGCACGACAAAGATTTTCATGATCATGCCGGGCGAAGCACCTAACGTGCGCAGGATGGCAATATCGGGATGCTTGTCGGTCACCACCATCACCAGGGTCGAGACAAGATTGAAGGCGGCGACCGCGATGATGAGCGCGAGAATAATAAACATCATGCGCTTCTCGATTTCAACGGCGCGAAAATAGGTCGCGTTTTGTGTTGTCCAGTCGGTCACATAGCCATCAATAAGCAGGGTGTTTCCGAGTTCACGGGAAACGCTGCGCGCACGATCAGTATCGTTCAATTTCAATCGCACACCGCTGACGTTGTCCCCCAGCCGGAATAGCACTTGTGCATCCTGCATGTGAATGAGGGCGAGCGTGGAATCGTATTCGAAATGGCCGGAGCTGAATATGCCAGACACCGTGAAGCTGCGCAGGCGTGGCACCATGCCAGCGGGCGTAACACTTCCCTGCGGGGTAATGAGCTGCAATTTGGTGCCAACTTTCACCCCAAGCAGGCGTGCCAAATCCGCACCGAGAATGATGTTGTATTCTCCCGCAACCAGCGAACCAATCTGCCCCACGCGCATGTCGCGGCCCAGATCGGCAACAGTATTTTCATCCGATGGGATGACGCCGCGCACCATGGCGCCGCGAACGTTCGAACCGTACGCAAGCAATCCTTGTCCATTCACAAACTGGGCCGCGGCGACCACTTCTGGATTTTTCAGCACCATTTCGCGTACCGTTTGCCATTGCGCAAGGCCGCTCTCAGCCCCCATCACCTGGACGTGCGCTGACACCCCCAGAATGCGCGCCCTGACCTCTTTTTGAAATCCATTCATCACCGACATCACCGTAATGAGTGCGGCAATACCAAGGGCGATGCCCAACATGGATGCGAGTGAGATGAACGAAATGTAGTGGTTCTGGCTTTTCGCGCGGGTGTAGCGCAGGCCGATGAAGAGGGAAAGAGGTTGCAAGATGACGTGAACCAGGGGATTGCGGTGGCCCGATGATAAACTACTTTCATTGTCCCGCCCGCTATGAAATTCGACGTATTTCTCCCTTCCCTGCTGGTTTCGCCAGACTGGTTTACCGATGCAGCGCCGCCCCGCTTGCCTGCAATCGAGACACTATTGGCACGTGGCGTGCCGGGTATTGGCGGCGAGTGGCCAAGCGCCCTGCTCAGCACTATTGGCGTGTCGGATGTCGACGCCACTCGCGCGATCGCCGCCTTCGCTGCACACGGTGATGGCATCGTCACCGGAACCCAGGGATGGCTGTTCGCTGAACCGGCACATTTCCAGGCTGATAGAGATACCGTCCATTTATTTCCCGCGTCTCATCTCGATATTTCAACTAGCGAAGCAGCACAATTGATTGATGCACTAAACGAAAACTTTGCGGATCGTGGTCTGGCGTTTTCCTGCGGAACCTCAGGCAATTGGTATGTCACCTGCAACGCGGCTGAGTTGCCACTGACGACGCCAATGCGCACCGCTCAGCGCGGTGCCGTGTTCGAAAAACTGCCGCAGTCACGCGGCAAGGTCAATTGGAAAGCGATCCAGAACGAAGCCCAGATGTTGTTTCACTCGCATGCCGTGAATGAAGCGCGCGAGTCAGCGGGGAAGATGACCATCAACGGACTGTGGTTTTGGGGGGAAGGTATTTTGCCGGCGCCACCTATTGCGCTGAATCCCTACGTCGTGTTTGGGGATTCGGCGTTGGCCAATGGTGTTGCCAAATGGGGCAAGGCGCGATTTGCGCCACTCACACAGCTTGGTTTTGCCGACCCCGTCTCGCCTGCGAATCACAACCTGGTGGTAATAAGCGCGTTGGAACGTTTTCACGAACGTGGCGACGTTAATGCATGGATTGAAGCCGTTGGTCAATTGGAATTGCAAATATTTGCGCCCCTGC
Source organism: Usitatibacteraceae bacterium (assembly GCA_046589675.1). Classification (GTDB taxonomy): domain Bacteria; phylum Pseudomonadota; class Gammaproteobacteria; order Burkholderiales; family Usitatibacteraceae; genus UKL13-2. Next base: position 1,835 of record JBKJVA010000286.1, on the reverse strand, counting down.
TCGCCTCTCTTGGTGCCGGCAAGGTTGAGCAAGTGGCGCTCACGCTGCCGCGAGCTCGCGATTCGCTCGTCGTTACGATCGATGCTCAGGCGTTGCGCGGGCTTTCCGGTTGGTGGAAATCGCTGACCCAAAAGCCGCAGCCGTTTGTGGGGTTTTCGCTTGCCTGAAATTGTCACACGCGAACGAGATCCCGCCGCTTTTAGTGCGTTGATTGCCGCCAACGTCGATCCGCGTATGGCGCGCGTGTATGCGGCGCGCAGCATCACTAGTCCGTTCGACCTGGACCACCGCCTGGCTGCCTTGCTCTCACCCGCCCAGCTAGCATGCGTACAGGACGCCGCCCGATTGCTGGCGGATGCGATTCAAGCCGGAAAACGCCTGTTGATCGTGGCCGACTACGACGCCGACGGCGCGACTGCGTGCGCGGTTGGCATGCGCGCGTTGGGTGCGATGGGTGCCAAGGTTGATTTCATCGTCCCCAATCGTTTTGAATTTGGCTACGGCCTGACACCAGAAATTGTCGCTCTGGCGGCTGATCGCAACCCTGACATCATTATTACCGTCGATAACGGGATCGCCAGTGTTGAGGGTGTGAATGAAGCAAATCGGCGCGGCATTCAAGTGTTGGTCACCGACCACCACCTTCCAGGGCAATCGCTGCCAGAGGCCGCCGTGATCGTGAATCCAAATCAGGTCGGAGACACTTTTGCGAGCAAGAATCTGGCTGGCGTTGGTGTCATTTTTTACACAATGACCGCGCTGCGCACTGAGTTACGGTCACGCAATTATTTCGACGGGAAAATCGAGCCAAATCTTGCCGATCTGCTCGATTTGGTCGCGCTGGGCACCGTGGCCGACGTGGTAAGGCTGGATCACAACAATCGCGTATTGGTCGAGCAAGGATTGGCAAGAATCCGTGCCGGACGCATGTCAGCAGGTATCCGTGCGTTGCTAAAAGTGGCTGGACGCGACTCGCACCGGGCCTCGACCTACGATCTCGGTTTCGTCGTCGGGCCACGACTGAACGCAGCGGGCCGGCTCGACGATATGTCGGTCGGTATCGCCTGTTTATTGGCTGACAACGAACGCTCCGCAGCGGAATTGGCATCTAAACTAGACTCCCTCAACCGCGAACGCCGCGTTATCGAATCCGACATGCGACAGGTTGCGCTGGTCGCACTCGAAACCGTCGATGTCGGTGCGCGTTATGCATTGTCGTTGTTCGATCCAGGGTGGCATCAGGGCGTCGTCGGCATTCTTGCATCGAGAATTCGCGAAAAATATCATCGTCCCGTGATTGCTTTCGCACAGGACGGCCAAGGCAATCTCAAAGGCTCGGGCCGATCCATTAGCGGATTCCACCTGCGCGACGCGCTCGACCTTGTTACCAAACGCCATCCCCAACTCATCCTTAAATTTGGCGGGCACGCGATGGCGGCTGGACTCACGATTCCGCAATCTGCCATGGCAGACTTTACGCATGCGTTCGAGGCTATCGCACGTGAACTACTTACCCCTGCAGATTTGGCCGAACGCATTGAGACAGACGGCACACTTGATGCCGACGAATTGACGTTTGATTTTGTAAAGTCCATAGACGCTCAGGTGTGGGGACAAGGATTTGGCGCCCCAACATTCACCGGCAATTTCCGCGTGCTGGAACAGCGCGTGGTTGGCGAAAAACATTTAAAACTGAAGCTGTCCTTGGACGGCGACAGCTTTGAAGCGATGCGCTTTGGTTCGGCCGATGCGCTAAACACCCGCATTGACGCGGTATTTCGCCCATCGATCAATGAGTTTCGCGGCCAATCGACCTTGCAATTAGTGTTGGATTA
>JBKJVA010000355.1:0-1876 GCA_046589675.1 Usitatibacteraceae bacterium | reverse complement strand
GTGGTGATGGAGCCGTTCGAGCGCGGTTACGGCCATACCCTCGGCAATGCACTTCGCCGCATTTTGTTGTCTTCAATGCCCGGCTACGCGCCGACCGAAGTGAAGATCGCCGGCGTATTGCACGAATACTCCACGCTGGAAGGCGTGCAGGAAGATGTCGTTGATATCCTGCTGAACCTCAAAGGTTTGGTGATGAAGTTGCACAATCGTAACGATGTCACGCTGAAGCTGAAAAAAGCCACGGCGGGTGCTGTTACGGGCGCTGATATCGAACAAACGCACGATGTTGAAATTCTCAACCCGGAACACGTAATTGCGCATTTGACCGCCGGCGGCAAGATCGACATGCAGATCAAAGTCGAAAAAGGCCGTGGCTACGTCGCAGCGACCGCGCGTCGTACCGATCAGGACAATCGTTCCGTTGGTTCGATTTTGCTGGACGCCTCCTATTCGCCGGTTCGCCGCGTGAGTTACGCTGTTGAGAGCGCACGCGTTGAACAGCGTACCGATCTCGACCGTTTGGTCATGGACATTGAAACCAATGGTGCGATCGAGCCGGAGGAAGCCGTTCGCTACGCCGCCCGCGTGTTGGTCGATCAGCTGTCTGTGTTTGCTGACCTGCAAGGCACACCGATGCAGGCTGAAGAAGCCAAAATGCCACAGATCGATCCGATTTTGTTGCAGCCGGTGGACGACCTTGAACTCACGGTACGCTCTGCGAACTGCCTGAAGGCCGAGAACATTTACTACATTGGTGACTTGATCCAGCGCACTGAAAACGAATTGTTAAAGACGCCAAATCTGGGCCGCAAATCGTTGAACGAAATCAAGGAAGTACTCGCAAGTAAAGGTCTGACACTCGGCATGAAACTCGAGAACTGGCCGGTCGCAGGCATTACCAAATAAATTGCCTTCACTCCCGATCAGTTGAGAACTGCGCGGGAGTTAAAGTTGGTGCAGCAAAAAGTTTTCAAACCCATAACGATAACAAGGCTGGCTTAATTTATTAAGCAAAACGGCCAAGAGACCTTAAGGAAATCACCATGAAACATCGTCACGGATTAAAGAAGCTCAACAAAACGTCGTCGCATCGTCTGGCGATGTTTCGCAACATGACCAATTCGCTCCTGTTGCACGAAGTCATCAAGACCACCTTGCCGAAAGCCAAAGCGCTGCGCAAAGTCTTTGAACCCATCATCACTTTGGGCAAAGAGCCAACACTGGCCAATCGCCGCCTGGCATTTAATCGTCTGCGTGATCGCGACATGGTCACCAAATTGTTCGATGTGCTCGGTCCGCGCTACAAGGCGCGCGCCGGCGGTTATATGCGTATCCTGAAATTTGGCTTCCGCGTTGGCGATAACGCGCCAATGGCGTTGATTGAACTGGTTGATCGTCCGGAAATCTCCGCCGCGCCGACGGCGGAAACGACGGGCGAATAGATTCGCTGGAAGCGTGGAAAAATGCCGGGTTAACCCGGCATTTTCAATCTGAAACTGGTCAAGGTGAATTTCCGCTGGCCGTTAGTCAAGATCGCCATTCGGCGAGCTTCAACGGCCGAAAATGGCTGGAACTGCCCGCCAATTGGGGATGTTATTTGTTTGATTACCCAGGTGGATGCGACGTCAGCATTTAAACTTATTCCGGCTCCTGCACCATATACCCACGCGCCCGCAACTTCGCAACGTAACCATCCGGTGAAATTATTTGCACCATTGGTAGTACTGCGAGCGCAACTTTGCCCTTCTTGAGAGCTGATTCGGCTGCATTCAGCCACATGTTTTCTATTTGGCCAGGCAGGTTCTGTGCGCCCAGCGTTTTGACGAACGACGCGCCCCTGATGGCGGCTTCGCAAGCAGCGCGCTGGTCCGTGGCT
>JBKJVA010000033.1:0-4264 GCA_046589675.1 Usitatibacteraceae bacterium | reverse complement strand
ACAGTCATGGTTTGTTGTGCCGAAGTGGATATGCGATTATGGCGTGAAACTTTTCAGAGAATACAGGACACCAGCCATGGCCAAAAAAACCGTTGACGTCAAAACCGTGCGCCCGATCATCGCCAACGGTAAAACCAGGCTCGCCAACGTTGATACGCGATCCACCTGCAGTTTTAATGGTGACAAGGCGGCAACCGTCGGCATCTTTGCAGAACTGAATGCGCAGCTTGTGGAATTGCAGCAGGCGCTCTACGCCGAACACAAGCACAAAGTGCTGGTGGTATTGCAAGCCATGGACACCGGCGGCAAGGATGGTGTCATACGCAAAGTGTTTTCGGGTGTCAATCCAATAGGTATTCACGTCGCCAGCTTCAAAGCGCCAACGCCTGCCGAACTGGACCATGACTATCTATGGCGCGTACATAAGCGGGTGCCGGCCAAGGGAGAGCTGGTGGTGTTTAACCGCAGCCACTATGAAGATGTACTTATCACTCGCGTCGAGGGATGGATTGATGACCGCACGGCCAAGAGGCGCTTCCGGCAGATCAACGATTTTGAAGCCATGCTGGTAGAAGAGGGGACCATCATTCTCAAATTCTTCCTGCATATCTCCAAGGACGAGCAAAAGCAGCGGTTGCAGGAACGATTGGACGACGATGCAAAGAATTGGAAATTCAATCCTGGCGATCTGGTGGCGCGCGAGAAATGGGCTGATTACCAGCGCGTCTATGAAGAGGCCATCAATGCCACATCGAGCCCGCACGCGCCGTGGTACATCGTGCCCGCTGATCGCAACTGGGTGCGGGACTTGTATGTATGTTCGGTGCTGGTCAGCACACTTAGCGGCTTGAAAATGCAGTACCCGGCGGCACCGGCAGGGCTCGAAAAAATGGTCATTAAATAGCCCGTTTGCGGCACTGCACAAGCGCGCTAAGTCCTTGTGTTAAAATCAGAAGTTATTGATTCGCCGTGTTGAAATGCACGCGCATTCCATGCTCATCCTTACATTCTTTTTGCATTCCATCAGGTATCCAGCCAGCCATGCCCATCTACGCTTACAAATGTTCTTCCTGCGGCCACGCCAAGGATGTGTTGCAAAAAATCAGCGCTGACCCGCTGACCGTTTGCCCCGCCTGCGGTAGCGCGACGTTTACCAAGCAGTTGACCGCGCCGGGTTTTCAATTGAAAGGCAGCGGCTGGTACGTGACTGATTTCCGCGATGGCAAGAAGGCCGGTGGGGAAGCAAAAACGGACGAGACAAAGGCGGACGGCAAGACAGACGACAAGCCGGAAACCAAGACCGAAACTAAAACTGACACGAAAACCGAGACTGCCACCGCCCCTGCAGCCCCGGCAACCCCCGTAGCCGCGCCGACACCGGTTAGTACACCCGCGCCAGCGTCGGCGCCGCCTGCCAAGTAAGTACACAGAGTAAGCGCGTGCGCAAATATTTGATTGCAGGTCTATTGGTGTGGATACCACTGGTAATTACCGGCTGGGTATTGAAGTTGCTGATTGATTTGATGGATCAGTCGCTGCTGCTGCTGCCGGTACGATTCCAGACCGAAGCATGGCTGGGTGTGCACGTGCCGGGCATGGGTGTTTTCCTGACGGTCGCAATCGTGTTGATGACCGGGATGATTGCCGCGAATTTCTTCGGCAACAAATTGTTGAACTGGTGGCATGCGGTACTGCAACGCATTCCCATCGTGCGCTCAATTTACGGTGGCGTGAAACAGATTTCAGACACGCTGTTTTCGCCGGAGGGCAAAGCCTTCCGCAAAGCCGTGCTGGTGCGCTATCCACAACGCGACACCTGGACCGTTGCACTTCTCACGGGCGAGCCGCAGCACGAAGTAACCGATTATCTCGGTTTTGAGTATTACGCCGTATTCGTACCGACCACGCCCAACATTACCGCTGGATTTTTCCTGCTGGTGCAGAAATCCGAAGTGCGCCCGCTCAACATGAGCGTGGATGAAGCACTCAAATACATTATTTCCATGGGTGTCGCTGAACCGCCGCGGCCTATTCACAGAAATGGTGCCGAGATGAAAACATCCGGCACCGACCCCAATCCGAAGCCGTAGTCGCTGAATCTCCAGTCGGCTACGGCGTCGCAATACATCTTCCTGTCATTTCTAACCCGGATGTATCGGGTGAGAAATTTGCTTTTCGTAAGCGCTAGGCCGGAACAAGGCGAATTTCTCGCCAGGAGCGCGGACCGAAATGACAGCATCGACACCGTCGCAAGACGAATAATTTCTGGAATCTATCGTGAGAACCAATTACTGCGGCTTTATCGACAAACAATACCTTGGACAACAAGTCACCCTGTTCGGCTGGGCGCATCGCCGACGCGATCACGGCGGCGTAATTTTTATTGATCTGCGTGATCGTGAAGGCCTGGTACAGGTAGTGATCGATCCTGATACGCCTGACGCATTTCAAACCGCTGACAAAACCCGCAGCGAATTCGTGCTGAAGGTGGTTGGCAAGGTTCGGCCGCGTCCAGATGGCACTATCAACTCCAATCTGAAAAGCGGTGAGATAGAAGTACTCGCCTCGGAAGTGGAAATCCTCAATGCGGCGTTAACGCCGCCGTTCATGATCGACGACGAAAACGTCAACGAGGAAGTTCGTCTCAAGTATCGCTATATCGATCTGCGGCGCGAGACCATGCAGAAGAACCTGCGCATGCGTTATCGCATCGCCATGGCGGTGCGGCAATATCTCGACCAGCAGGGCTTTATCGACATCGAAACGCCGGTCCTCTACAAATCCACGCCGGAGGGCGCGCGAGAATTCCTGGTGCCGTCGCGTATGCACGACGGCCAGTTTTACGCTTTGCCGCAAAGCCCGCAGCTCTTTAAGCAACTGCTGATGGTGTCCGGTTTTGACCGCTACTACCAGATCGTCAAATGCTTCCGCGACGAAGACCTGCGCGCCGATCGGCAGCCCGAGTTCACGCAGATCGATATAGAAACCTCATTCCTGAACGAGCGGGAAATTCAGGACATCATGGAAGGTCTCGTCAAAGCAATGTGGAAAGCGGGCGTCGGCGTCGATCTGCCAGATTTCCCGCGCATCACCTACGCCGACGCGATGGCAAAATACGGCTCGGACAAACCGGATTTGCGGGTAAAACTCGAATTGACCGAATTGACCGACATCGTTCGCGAATCAGGCTTCAAGGTTTTTGTCGACATGGCAAACGCGAAGAATGGCCGCGTTGCCGCGCTAAACGTGCCAGGCGGTAATGCCTTGTTCGCGCGCAAAGAGATCGATGATCTGGCTGCGTTCGCCGCGATTTACGGTGCCAAAGGGCTCGCCTACATCAAGGTCAACGACGCCACCAAGCTCAATGCAGAAGGCCTGCAATCACCGATCGTAAAGTTCCTGTCAGAAGAAACACTGGGCAGAATCATCGCGGCCTGTGGCGCGAATACTGGCGACCTGATTTTCTTCTGCGCCGATAAATCCAAGGTTGTCTACGACACGTTGGGCGCGTTACGCGTGAAGATCGGCCACGCCAAAGGCTTCGCCGAGTCCGGATATAAACCGGTATGGGTGGTCGACTTCCCGGCCTACGACTTCGACGAAGAAAACAATCGGTATGTGTCGGCACACCATCCGTTCACCGCGCCAAAGGACGAACATATTCCACTAATGGACACGGACCCTTCAAAAGTATTGGCCAAGGCCTACGATGTGGCAATGAACGGCTGGGAGCTGGGCGGAGGCTCGGTGCGTATCCATCAACCGGCGTTGCAGCAAAAACAATTCAAGACGCTCGGCATTTCTGAGGCAGATCAACGTGCCAAATTCGGCTTCCTGCTCGATGCGCTCGAATACGGCGCGCCGCCGATGGGCGGCATCGCCTTCGGCCTGGACCGCTCGGTGACACTCATGTGCGAGAAGTGGGACTCGATCCGCGATGTGATCGCCTTCCCTAAAACACAGCGCGGACAGGACTTGATGGTTGAGGCACCTTCAGCTGTACCGGAAAAACAGTTGCGGGACTTGCATATCAAGCTACGTGGTGCTGCGCAAAATAGTTAGTGTTCGACGTAATTGCCGGATATTTTTTGAATATGAGAACTCAGGGGCCATTTCGGGCGGTTGCGTCTGAAGAAGCTTGATGGCGCCGGAGTTTTTACTCGTCTTGCTGAGTAAGTCCGATTGGTTTTACCGACCCTTATAATTTCTGCTTCACCTCCTGGAGCATCCCATGACCATTGCCCTAATCGTTCACGGCGGCGCA
>JBKJVA010000248.1:0-2051 GCA_046589675.1 Usitatibacteraceae bacterium | reverse complement strand
TATCTGGACACAATTGTGCGGGTATTTCACGACCAGAGCCTGGCGCGTGGCACCCTGGAGGTGGCAGGCGAGTTGGTGCGACCGGCGACGATCAAAAAGTCTGCCTTGTTCACGATTGAGGGCGAACTGGACGATATTTCTGGCAGCGGTCAGACGCAGGCTGCGCATACGCTTTGTACTGGATTACCTGCGACAAAGCGCGAGCACTATACCGCACCAGGGGTCGGCCATTATGGAATTTTCAGTGGCCGCAAGTATCGTGAGATGATTTATCCCAAAGTTCGAAAGTTCATCGCCAAGCACAACTGAGGACTGCTATGACCACTCCCGCCAGTTCCACCATTCCAGACTATTTTGCGTTGTTTCAATCGATGCTGAATCCTGCTGGGGTAAATCCCGGCGCGGCAGCGCCATCGATGTTCGCTATGTTGGACCCTAAAGAGGTTGAACGTAAAATTAGCGAACTTGAAACGGTGCTCACTTGGCTTAAGGGAACCGTTGGCATGGTAGAACTATCCCTGCAGACGCTGAAATACCAACAGTCCGTGCTTTCATCGATGGACGACGCCAGCAAGAGTGCCCAGGCTGGTGCCACCGCTGCGAGGCCCGATCTGGAGGCCTTGGCAAAGGGCGGCGCGGCCATCAACCCGGCGATGTGGGCTTGGAACATGCTGCAACAGCAAGCTGTCCCCGAATTATCAAAGTCGACGTTGACGCCCAAGAAAAAATCGTCCGCACGCAAGGCTCGGTAAATCAAAAGCGCCAGTCTTGGCGCAGCTTCGCAAGCAGGCCTGCCTGGGGGGATCGGCAGCTACTTTCGTTCCAACACCACAAATTGCATTGCGTGAACGTTGCGCTCATCAGCCTCTCGTCGCTCACGCGCAATTTCGCGCCAAAGATTCTGGTCTCTTGTCGGGAACAGCGTGTCTCCTTCGGGCGACGCATCGACCTCGGTAATATAAAGGCGATCAGCGCGCGGTAGCGCCTCCGCATAAAGTGTGGCACCGCCGATTACAAAAGCATCTTCACATGCATGCAGATGTTGGCAAGCGCTGATCGCCGCTTCCAATGAGGGCGCGACCTCTACACCGTCGGCACGAAAATCAGGATTGCGACTCACGACAATATTGCGGCGGCCCGGTAACGCTCGACCAATTGCCTCAAACGTTTTCCGGCCCATAATCACCGGATGCCCCATGGTGATTTTCTTGAAATAGGCGAAATCGGCGGGCAGGTGCCACGGCATCTGATTATTGCTGCCGATAATCCCGTTTTTGGCCGTCGCGACGATGAGGGAGATGCGCATTTTGGCCGCCCGCAACATTCCTGACTCAAACAGCAATCGGCGCTTTGATCGCTGGATGCGGGTCGTAATTGTCCAGCGTGAAATCCTCAAATTTGAAAGCGAACAAATCCTTGACGGCAGGATTGAGGCGCATGGAGGCGGTGCCGCGTGGCTCACGCGCGAGCTGCTCGTGGGCCTGATCGATGTGATTCAAATAAAGATGCGCGTCGCCGAGCGTATGCACGAAGTCGCCTGGCTCAAGGCCGCACACTTGGGCGACCATTAACGTCAAGAGCGCATAGGAGGCAATATTGAACGGCACGCCGAGGAAAATATCCGCGCTACGCTGATACAACTGGCAAGAGAGTTTCCCGTCGGCCACATAGAACTGGAACAGCGCATGACATGGTGCCAGCGCCATCTTTGGAATATCGGCCACATTCCATGCCGAGACCAGAATGCGACGCGAATCTGGATTACTCTTGATCTGCTTTAACACTTGGCGGATCTGGTCGATGTGGGTGCCGTCTGGCGCTGGCCAGGACCGCCATTGATAGCCATAAACGGGCCCTAATTCACCGTGTGCATCGGCCCATTCGTCCCAGATCGTGACGCCGTTCGCTTTCAGGTAAGCGGTGTTGGTTCCGCCTTGCAAAAACCAAAGCAGTTCGTGGATGATCGAACGCAAATGGATTTTCTTGGTGGTGAGAATCGGAAATCCAGCGGCCAGATCAAACCGCATCTGATAGCCAAAGACTGACCGCGT
>JBKJVA010000156.1:0-5508 GCA_046589675.1 Usitatibacteraceae bacterium | reverse complement strand
GAGCCGAATGAAGACTTCCGGCATCAACACCAGAACGTGCGCGTGGAAAACGGCGTGCAGTTTGGCGACTTGCCTGAGTTTGTGGATTTTGCCTACACCGCGGATGTGGCTCGCGTGAACGCTGCGGCTCTGGCATCACTCGCCACCGGCCCCGCCGCACCCAAAGAAGTGTTGATGGAAAACCTGGTGCTCGATAACAACACGACATTTCGCTGGACTACGAATGCCGAACCGGGCGTCACCGGCTATCGCGTGGTGTGGCGAGACACGACCGCACCTTTCTGGCAGAAATTTGAAGATGTAGGCAACGTGACCCGCACCACGATCTACGGCGTCTCGAAAGATAACGTGGTGTTTGGATTGCAGGCGTTCGACAAGGACGGTAACGTAAGTGTGGCGACTTTTCCGAAGCCGTTTCGGCGCTGAGCTGACAACTACGCCTTTGCATGACGCTACTCACGTCTGCCTATCCTACCGGTCCTCGCGTGAATGCCACAGACGCAAGATCGTGATCACGTCGCGCTCGACAGCGTATCGAACTTCGTAATCACCGATCAAGACGCGCCGGACCTCTAGCGGAGAAAACTGATCCAGTCTCTGGCCGATGCGTGGATGAACGGGGAGCTTGGCGATGCCCGCAACAACGGCTGACACCGTTTGCGTGGCCACATGGGGGCTCACATGCGCGAGGAATGAGTAAAGTTGCTCCACGTCCGATTGCGCTTTACCGGTCCAGCGCAGCATCATTTGCGGCGCTTCGCTGCTTTCGCCGCACCCAGACTTTTCGCCCACGTGTCAATCGTTGCATGCTCCACCACCCTGCCGGCACGCATGTCGGCCAGTGCTTCGTGCGTCAACTGATCACGCCTCTCTTCAAGCAAGATGTACTGCTCCAGGGCCTGCTTCACAATCCACCCCCTCGGGCGATCGAATCGGTCGGCGTAAAGATCCAGCTTCTCTGCCAGCGCATCAGGAATATGGGCGGTCACTACGCGCGTCGTCATGGCAATCTCCTGCAATGTTAATCAATCTGATTAAGAGTGAATAATACAGATTAAATGTTTCGGCGTGAACTTGAATTCAAGCAATCTACTCCCGCGGAACTTGCGAAACACGACCTGCGGGACGATTTGCGGTGATCGGGCCTGTCAAGGCTGGCGATCAGCCCCTCCACCAACGTCGCGCGGTCATCAGACGGCAGCTCGAGAGTCTTATGCAAAATGACTGTTGCTGATTCGGAAATTCGATCCGCAAAAATATGTTCGCAGTAAAGTGGAAGCGCACCGATAAGCCGGATTCTGTTACGGCGCTTGCGCGCTATGACGGTCATTCCTCTGGGACGCACGTTACCGTACGCCTCAAGCACCCTACCCGCAGGCTCCGCGGGACACACGTCAACGCCTGCCTATTTGGGTTTGCTCCAGGTAGAGATTGCCCGTTTCACCCAGACTAAACTGGCTCGTCTCTGTTGCTCTGATCCTCACCTCGCGGTGGATGGGGATTACCCACTACCCTGCCCTGTGGAGTCCGGACTTTCCTCTACGAAAAAAAACTTCGCAGCGACCGTCTGGCGCGCTTCCAGGAACATGGTATCACGCAGCTACTCGACGCTTTGGGCAGTCCCGTTGCGCATACGTCCACTGCGGAAATATTGTCGATCGTCGTAAAAGGCGGGCGATTCATTCGCATTCCACCAACCTGGTACGCCCAGCCACGGTAATGGTGAGAAGTTTTTCGATGATGTCAGATTCTTTTCATCCATCAGCCAGGCAGCGGAGCGCTGGTCGATGTAGCGCATCTTCGCGGCAGGACTGGACACGAGGAAGCTGTCATCGACTAACAACAAGACGGCTTTTGCGGTCACGCCAACATAGGGATCGAGTGCTTTTTCCAGCATCGAATGACCGAATAGACGGAAGTTCATGCACGCGATCACATCGCGGCGACGATCAACAAATAACGCTTTCCATTCAAAGCGTCGAATCAGCTCAAGCAGCGATTCATCGCTGCTGGTGACGATGATGCCGCCTTCATCGAATAGCGTGAGTACATCGCGCGGTGCGGAACGCTCGCGAGCTTCTTTAGCGCCACGTGCCGACAACAGTCGTGCATGCATTTCGCTGATCGCGCTTTTTGCATCTGGAAACGAAAGCCATGACATCGCGTTAAAGAAGTCGTGCCAATTTTCGCGGGTGATGATTTCACCGGTTTCGGCGATGCGGGTTTCGTAGTGTAGCGCAGCGGCGGCGCTGTCATCAGCGACAAATCGAATCGGCTGGCCGCGAAAGTTTTTGAAGCCGACAGCAACTTCATTGAGCCTGCCGATGCCCGGCCATGCTACCTCCGCAATCAACCCGTCAAGCGGTGTACGCAATGAATCAAATGGCGGCGTGGAAAACTGCTGCTTGGCGCGTTCCCAATCCATCGCGGTTGCTATGAAACAAAGCGCCAGTGCATGCGCTCACCGGCGCGCAGCGGAACCAGTGCGGCGTGGGCATACTCGACCACTTCCGGCACCTTCCAGCTTTCTTTCTTCAGTGTTATGCGTCCCTTGTTTCGCGGAAGCCCATAGAAATCCGGACCGAAAAAACTTGCGAAAGCTTCGAGTTTATCGAGCGCGTCCACAGTTTCGAACGCTTCTGCATAAAGCTCCATGGCGTGTGGCGCTGTGTAGCAACCTGCGGCGCAGCAGCTCGCCTCCTTTATATTTTGCGGATGTGGTGCGCTGTCGGTGCCCAAGAAGAACTTGGGGTTCCCGCTGGTGGCCACTGTCAGCAAAGCAACGCGGTGTTCCTCTCGTTTGAGTACCGGCAGGCAGTAAAAGTGGGGGCGCAGTCCGCCCTTGAAAATCGCATTGCGGCTGAACAACAGGTGTTGCGGCGTGATGGTCGCCGCCACGTTGTTGCTCGCGGCCAATACAAACTTGGCGGCATCGGCGGTCGTAATGTGTTCCAGAACAATTTTCAGTTTCGGGAAGCGCAACACCAACGGAATCAGCTGTTTCTCGATGAACACTCTTTCGCGATCAAAAATATCGACTTCAGCATCCGCCACTTCACCGTGCAACAACAGCGGTAATCCGGCGCTCTGCATCGCCTCGAAGACAGCGTCACATTTGCGCATGTCGGTCACACCAAAGTCGGAATTAGTAGTAGCGCCGGCGGGGTAGTATTTCAATGCCTTGACGAAACCACTTTTTGCAGCAGCGCCTACCTCTTGCTGTGAAGTGTTGTCGGTGAGGTAGAGCGTCATCAATGGTTCAAAGTCAGAACCCGCAGGCAAAGCCGCAATAATTCGCTCTCGGTAATTGCGCGCTTCTTCCACCGTGCGTATCGGTGGCTTCAGATTCGGCATAATGATGGCGCGAGCAAACTGGCGCGCAGTGGCCGGGAGCACGGATTTCAACAGTTCGCCGTCGCGCACGTGAAGGTGCCAGTCATCGGGCCGCGTGATCGTAAGGTCATTCATCGGACAAATTATATCCGTGTGATCCGGCGGCTTGTTTCAATACAAGCGCCAAATCGTAAACCTTGTTCTTCTTCTCACCCGTCAACTTAACCACCATTGCTACCGCCTGCTTCAAAGGTAATTCTTCGAGAAAAATTTTTAAAGTCCGCTCCAGCTCTAGGTCCTGGGCTACTTTTGCCTCGAGAGGTACGCCGACGCTAGGGGTTGCTACAATCACAACAAATTCGCCACGTATGTTGTTGGCATCCGCTTCCAGCCACGCGACCGCATCGCACAACTTCACGCGGTGAATATGCTCAAATTTTTTGGTGATTTCGCGCGCAAGGACTAATTCGCGCTCTTCGCCGAACGCCTCCCTCAAGGCCGCGACCATCTCAACGATGCGGTGGGGTGTCTCGTAAAACACTAAAGCATGAACGCACGTTTTCCAGCCCTCGAGCGCGCGCTTGCGATCGCCACTGCCCGAGGGCAGGAAGCCGGCAAATGTGAATCCATGCTCGCCCTCACCGCTGGCGGATAGTGCCGCGATGACTGCGGAGGGACCCGGGATTGGAATCACAGCAAAGCCCGCCATACGCACCGCGTTCACTACCACGGCACCTGGATCGGATATCGCAGGCGTACCTGCATCCGTCACCAATGCAACGGATTGGCCTCGTTGCAACAAATTGACGAGTCCGTCCGCAGCGTTTCGTTCGTTGTGTTCGTGCACCGCAATCAGCCGCGTCTTGATCGCGAAGTGATTGAGCAGAATTCGCGTCACGCGCGTGTCCTCGGCGGCAATCACGTCTGCCGATTTGAGCGTGCTGATCGCACGCAGCGTGATATCGCTCAGATTCCCTATGGGTGTGGCCACCACATATAATGCATTTTCGAGTGAATGTTCGACTTCGGAAGCCACAAATTTTTCTCTTTATTCGTAAGATGCGAACAAAATCAATCCTGGGCAGTCACGCAGCCACCATAATGCTGATGGTCGTCCTTGCGATCATGGGTTCGGCATGCTCTGTTCCTGCGCAAAAACGTACCAGCATACCGGAACCGGCGCGGTCCGTGCCCACGCCGATGGCTCGTCTCGAACCAGAGCAAGCCAGTACACCCGTGTTGCCAATTTCCATTGAGCCACAAAAGGAGGGCGCAACCGGCAAGCCATCTGCAACCGTTGCCAAGGAGTCTGACAAACCGGTGCCGCATATCGCCTTGCTGTTACCACTTGCATCCAAGACGTTTGGCAAAGTCGCCGACGCGCTCAAGTTGGGCTTTGTCGCCGGCGCTGAAGCGGATGGGAAAAACGCCTCATCTTATCGCATCTACCCGGCAGAAGATGAGAGTGGTGCACTCGCAGCGCAGTATCGGATAGCCGTTGCCGAAGGTGCGTCCGCCATTGTCGGCGGTGTCACGCGCGACGGGGCAAATACCATCGCCCGCGAATCACGATTCCTGCCGACTCTGGCGCTGAATGCGCCGGTTATTTCCAGCGATAACGATCTTCCTGATCGGCTTTTCTACATCTCGCTCAATCTTGATCTGGAGGCCAAACTGGTGGCACGCATGGCCTTCAACGAGGGTTTGCGCAATTTTGTAACGGTGGTCGCGAACAATCCGCTGGCTAAGCGTATCCAGGATAGTTTTGAACAAGAATTGGCGCGGCTCGGTGGTGGCGTTGCCGCGCGCATTTCGTTTGGCAACGACTCCAACGACGCCGCACGTGTGGTCACCGCAATGGAGAGGATCAACGAAAGGGTCGGTGCCAAGGTGGATGCGGTGTTTCTCGCAGCCGACCCGGCAGCCGCACGCTTTATACGCCCCTATCTGCCGACCGGAATGGCAGTGTTCACGACATCACACACGGTCGATCCGCGCGCAGAAGCGATCGCCAATCTTGATCTGGAAAATGTCCGCTTCCTTGAAATGCCCTGGTTCGTGGAACCTGATCATCCCGCTGTGATGTCTTACGCCAAACCCGCGCCGGCGGTGCAGACCGAATATGAACGACTTTATGCCTTGGGGATTGACGCGTGGCGCCTCGGCCAGTTGATC
>JBKJVA010000179.1:0-6809 GCA_046589675.1 Usitatibacteraceae bacterium | reverse complement strand
TGGGCATGCGCCGCAACATTCGCCGCCTAAAGCCGCGTCTTCGGCGTCCAGTCTGCAACTGCTGCTACCGGCAATACGTCCACGCGTTCGCTTAGCGTGTATGCCTGTTTCCCAGGGTACAAAACCAGCAGCCGGTCGAGCTTCAGATCGGTCAGTGCGATCTGCATGGATTTTGTGATCACGGGCGCGTCGGCGCGTTTGATTTCGATGCCGATACGCTTGCCGCCATGAAAGAGCAAAAGATCAAGCTCAGCGCCTTGGTGCGTCGCCCAAAAAAAGGCATCGCGCGCTTCGAGCGCCTTGAGCACTTCCTCGATGACATAGCCTTCCCACGAGGCACCGCATTTCGGGTGCTCCAACAGCGCTTTTGGTGAAGCGATTCCAAGCAGCGCGTGCAGCAATCCGCAATCGCGCACGTAGGCTTTTGGCGCTTTAACCTGGCGCTTGCCGAGGTTTTCATGCCACGGCGGCAACTGTCGCGCGAGATACGCGCCGGTGAGCAAATCCAGATAGCGACGCACCGTGGGCTCTGAGATGCCGAGCGAACGCGCCGGGTCAGATGCGCTCCAGATTTGACCGTGGTAATGCGCCAGCATCGACCAGAAACGACGCATGGCCGCAGGCGCCACCGCGCTGCCGAGCTGTGGCAGATCGCGTTCGACGATGGTGCGAATGAATTCCTGTCGCCAGGCGAGGCTATCGCCTTCGCTTCGCGCGAGATAGCTTCGTGGAAAGCCGCCACGCCGCCAGTGCTTTTCGCTGTGAGCTGCACCAATTTCAGAAAGAGCGAGACCCGCGACGTCAATCATTTCGAGTCGTCCGGCGAGAGATTCAGATGATTGCAGCAACAGTGCGGGCGAAGCGCTGCCGAGGACGAGAAATCGCGCGGGGAGCGGCTGGCGGTCAGCAAGCACACGCAACACGGGGAAGAGTTCCGGGCGGCGCTGAATTTCGTCAATGACCACAACGCCTTTGAGCGACGAGAGTGCCATCATCGGTTCGGCAAGGCGCGCGAGCGCGGTCGGATCTTCGAGGTCGAAATAATTGACCGCGTCGGCTTTAACAATGGCTCGAGCCAACGTGGTCTTCCCGCTTTGGCGCGGGCCGACCAGCGCCACGACGCGGCTGCGCTTGAGCGCGTTACGGATACGGGACTGGATGGATTGGCGGGAAAGCATGCTGGCAAGATACCATGAAATTAGAACATCATGTGTTTGAATTTCATGTTTGAAAAAGTCCGTTCTTACCGAGCCTGCTCCGGCCGGCTTGAAGCCAGCGCGAATTCTATGCGGTCGGGGTGAATTTTTTACAAAAAAATGTTCCTTTCTTTGGATAGCAATTGGATTTCCTTTTTTTGGCTTACCTTGCGATCTGGGCCTTGACCGCACCTGTACTAGAGTTTTAGCTAAATATGCAAAAATTCTAAGGGGATGTTCAGCGTGAATTGTTTTTGCAAAAGAATTCACGCTGACCACTTAGAATTAAAGAAAGTGGGCTGTCCCAATTGTTCATATTATCGTCCGCGCCCCGCCACGATCTCTAATGTTGGCTGGCGAGGGTGCTGCACCACTGTTCGATGGCCAGGCGCATGGCCATAGCTTGCTCTGTCGGGATCCAGTGCAGTGCCTCGAGGCGTTTCAGCGTCAGGCGAGGCACGGCGGCGAGCATTTGCTCGACCCGTGCCGAATCGGTGAATCCGCTACCGCTCGCCGTCAGGGCGAGCACCGGCGGGCGGATGGCCGCAAACGGCGGCAGGGGGCGCCCCACCTGCACGAGGTCTTGCAGATAGACGGCGCTCGGCATGGACCGAAGATCGAGCAGCGGCGAGGCGTACTGCCGCGACATGGCCTCCGCATTCCCCTGCGCGGCCATGCTTGCGCGCGTTACCGCATCGAGCTTCTTCAGGTCGAGCTGTTCCAGACGGCGACGCCGGAGGCCGAGGCGGTTCATCATGAGGACGACATGGATCGCGAACCTCAATAGCGGGGCCAGAAGCTGCAGGCGGCGCAGGGTTCCCGACTGCGCCGCCGGTGGCATCGGTTCGATCAGCACCAGCCCCTGCGTCCGTTGCGCATGGCGGTGGGCGAAATGCACGGCCAGGTTGGCGCCCAGGCAGTGCCCTCCGACGACGGCGCGATCATAGCCCTCGGCGTCGAGGATGGCAGCGAGGTCGTCGCACCAGATTTCCATGCTGATGGGGCCGCGCCACAGCGAACCGGCGTGGCCGCGCAGGTCGAGGCGCATGAGATCCCAGCTCTGCGTCAGCGTGGTTTGTTCGATGAACTCCGACCAGCGCGTCATGTTGCTGGCCACGCCGTGGATAAGCACCAGCAGCGGGCGCGCGGAAGCGCCGCAGGTGATACCGTAAGCAAGGCTCGCGCCGTCGGGCCGACGCAGATTGCGCATCGATTCGGTCATGGCAGGTGCCGGAATAAATTCACACCCGAAGCGCTGCAACACAGGGCGCAGGCTGCGCCTGCTGCGGCAGTCAGGGTGGCGTCCACCACGGTGCCGGCTTTGCGCATCAGGCATTCGGTCGTCAGTGTGGCATTGCGGGTGGTCAGCAGTTGAATATGAAAGCTCCCTAAACCGGTAGTTCGCCGACAGTGTCAACACATAGCTGCGGCCTGCAGGGGCGGTGTCCCGAACTCAGTTGGAGGTTATGAGCCGGTAGTCATAAGGATTATGCGGCCTTTTTGAGTATTTACGTGTCGGGTCGCAGCGACTGAATCAGGGATTTGATCTGTGCGTGGCCGCGCAATTTTCTGAATGAGCGCAACGTAACAAAATCTTTAAACAAATCTTCAAAACCAAAACAACCAGCCTAAGCGCTTGACGCTCAGGCTCATTTCACTTTTGGAAAATACTATGCGCGCTGGCATCCGGCGCTGCTAATATGCGGACATGAAGATTCTGATGCGGCTTTTCACCTATCTCCATGTGCTGATCGCAGTTCTTTTCGCCTGTGCGTCTGTTTTAATTGTCGTAATAGCCGCACGCACCGGCTGGAATGCTGTTGCCATGGGCCTGGACAGCGCGGCCGCACAACTAATTATCGAAGCGATTGGGTTGATCGCTGTGGCCGCTGTCGCACTCCAGATTGCACAGACTATTGTGGAGGAAGAGGTTATCCGCGAAGTGAATGTCAGCGCTCCGACGCGCGTGCGCCGATATTTGTCGCGCTTCCTGGTAGTGATTGTGGTTGCGCTGGCGGTAAAGGGGCTGGTTGCGACATTCACAGTTCTGGATGATGATCCGTCGCAGGCCCTATACGCGGCAAGCATCCTGATTTCCCTTAGTTTTTTGCTTGTAGGCTGGGGGGTGTTCATCCGGCTTAACCGGTTTGCCGAGGAGCTCGAACCTGAGGCAATGAAGCAAGCCAAGCAGGAGGACCAAAAGCTGGCATAGGCATCGGAAGATGTCACGTTCGGCTCGCTGCGGCTGCGAAGCAAGGGTCAGTTCTTGCCTCTTGCCTATTTGTTGCAGCGTAAATCATCAGAGTTCGCCATTTGATCACTTTTTTGGAGCGCAAATACCCTGCGCCGTGTCGGCGCTGATGCCTCGCCGCTCTCTCACGATTTCATTGATGCGAGCCGGGGTCACATCGAGCGCGCGCGTCCGTTACTCGAAAGACCAAGCGGCTTCATGAATTCCTCGCGCAGAATTTCGCCGGGATGAATGGGGGGAAGTTTTTTGGCCATGCTCAAACTCCATCAGTGGTAATCAACGATTTCGACATCCTTTCCAGATGAAACACTTGTTGAAACATTATACGTAGAGCGCCAATTGGCGGGCTTCGCAGGCAGAAAATGCCTGAAAATGCGCGCCAGTGCTAGTGTTTGCCGCAAACATGCGAGGCGCTGAATCTCGCTACACTCTCTCGCAACAAACTTCGATGAGAGCCACTCATGCCCGACCGCCAATTCGGATTCGAAACCCTTGCCCTGCACGCCGGTCAAATTCCCGACGCTGCAACAGGTGCACGCGCTTTGCCGATTTACCAAACGACGTCGTTTGTATTCGATAGCGCCGATCACGCTGCGTCATTATTCAACTTGCAGACTTTCGGCAACGTATACACGCGGCTTTCAAATCCGACCACTGCAGCCTTCGAGGAGCGCTGTGCTGCGCTTGAAGGTGGCCGTGCGGCGGTCGCGACGGCGAGCGGGCAGGCGGCTTCGATGGTGGCGCTGTTGAATATTGTTGAAACGGGTGACCACATCGTGTCGTCGTCAAAGCTCTACGGCGGCACGTACACGATGTTCAACGTCAATTTCAAAAAACTAGGGATTGAAGCAACACTGGTCGATCCGGATGAGCCGGAGAATTTTCGTGCCGCGATTCGTCCCAATACCAAAGCCATCTTTTCTGAGACGCTGGGCAACCCCGCCATCAACATGGTCGATCTTGACGCTGTGGGGAAAATTGCCCGTGAGGCCGGTGTGCCGTTCATCGTCGATAACACTGCCGCCTCGCCGTACCTTTGCCAGCCTTTGCAACACGGCGCCGATATTGTGGTGCACTCGGCCACAAAATTCATGGGTGGGCACGGCACGACGATGGGCGGTGTGGTGATTGAAAGTGGAAAATTTCCCTGGGGCAATGGCAAGTTTCCGTCGATGACCGAGCCCTCCGCCGGTTACCATGGCGTGCGTTTTTTTGAAACGTTTGGTGATTTTGCGTACACCATGAAGGCGCGCATGGAAGTCATGCGCGTGTTTGGGCCGACGCTGGCACCGTTTAGTGCATGGCAGCTTTTACAGGGTATCGAAACGCTACCGGTGCGCATGGAACGGCATTGCAGCAATACGATGGCGGTGGCGACGTTTCTGCAGTCGCACCCCATGGTTGCCTGGGTGAATTACCCTGGGCTCGCGTCGAATCGCTATCACGATATGGTGAAACGCTATATGCCAAAAGGTGCTGGCGCGCTGCTTTCATTCGGCATCAAAGCTGGTGCCATATCGAGCTATGAGGCAGGTGTGAAATTCATTGAAGGGCTTCAGTTCATTTCACATCTGGCCAATATTGGCGACGCAAAATCACTGGTAATTCACCCGGCTTCGACGACACACCGGCAATTGTCCGCAGAAGATCAGATCAAGGCTGGCGTCCCGCCGGACATGATTCGGCTTTCCATCGGGTTGGAAACCGTTGACGACATTATCTGGGACATCGATCAGGCACTTGCCGCCGCAACCGACTAGTCGTTGGTTATTTGGGATACAGGGCACCAATAACGGTCGGGTGTCTGGCGCCAGTGGTGGCGCAAAGATCCAGTGCGCGGCGTTCAATGCACTGTTTGGCAAACCAGGCAAACGCAAGCGCTTCAACCTGCTGCGCCGGTACGCCGAACCCGTCGGTCCGGTCGATTTTTGCACTGGGAAGTCGTTGCGCGATGCGCGACATCAGCGCGCTGTTTTGCGCGCCGCCTCCGCAAACCAATACCTGCGCGCAGTCGGGCGCATGGCGTTGTATGGCGTTGACGATTGAGATAGCGGTGAGCTCGAGCAAGGTGGCCTGAACATCGACCGGTTGCTCGTTTCCCGTGAGCCATTGCGCCAGCCAACCGAGATTGAACTGATCGCGGCCCGTACTTTTAGGCGGCACTTGTTGAAAATATTCTTCAGTCAGCAATTGGCTGGAAAGTCGCTCCAGTACGTGACCTTGCGCAGCCCATCCACCGTTTTCATCAAACCGTTCGCCAAGCTGTTTATCGATCCACGCGTCCATCAAGCAGTTTCCCGGCCCGCAGTCGAATCCCCACGCGGGCTTGTCTTTCTCAAGGATGGTGATATTGGCAATGCCACCAACATTCAGGACCACGCGTATTTCGATCAACGACCGAAACACGCCATCATGGAACGCGGGCACCAGTGGTGCGCCTTGACCTCCGGCCGCAATGTCGCGGGAGCGAAAGTCGGCCACAACGTCGATGCCGGTCAATTCGGACAGTCGAGCCGGATTATTCAACTGTACCGTGAAGCCCAGATCGGGCCGGTGACGCACTGTCTGGCCGTGACAACCAGCCGCGACGATATTTTTGACGGCAGTGCCAGTGTGGTCGAGAAGCTTTGCGATAGCACCTGCGTAGACGTCGGCAAGTGCATTGGCAGCTACATGGCTGCGTTCAATTTCATTCGCGCCAACAACGTTCAGTGCTAGCAATTGAGCGCGTAGCTGCGGCGAAAAATCCTCACTATGGAAGCCAATCACGCGAGGAATCTCTTCGGAAAAATCAGCGAGAACGACGTCGGCACCGTCGGTGCTGGTGCCCGACATGACGCCCAGATAAAGCGATGGTGCGCTACTCAAACTTGCTGGAACTTGCGTCGCGCAACAGTACCAGCTGTGCGCGTTGTGACTGCGCTGACTGCTTGAACGCGGCAAGGTATTTTTGTGCGAGCGGCTCTGCTTTGGGTAATGCCACTCTCATCGGGTCCTGGTGCTGGCCAGAAATTTTGAACTCGTAGTGGAGATGAGGGCCTGTCGCCCAGCCCGTTGCGCCGACGTAGCCGATGGTTTGGCCCTGGCTCACGCGCATCCCTTTGCGTGCGTTTGCAGCGAAACTGGATAGATGCGCATACAGCGTCGAGACGCCTCCCGAGTGGCGCACTTCGATCACATTACCGTAACCGCCTTTGACGCCCGCGAATTCCACCACGCCGTCGGCGGTTGCCCAGGTGGGCGTACCCTTTGGGGCGGCGAAATCGGCACCCGTGTGCTGGCGCCAGTTCTTCAATAGCGGATGAACGCGTCCACCAAACCCTGACGACACGCGTGAAAATGCCAGCGGCGACCGCAGGAAC
>JBKJVA010000067.1:0-9597 GCA_046589675.1 Usitatibacteraceae bacterium | reverse complement strand
CGCAATTTTTGTCGCCCCTATTTCGGACGCCACACGATAAATCACCCCACGCCGCAGCCGTGAACATAGCGAACACATGGTCTTGCCTTCGGGGATCACGCGCTTCACGGTCGAGTAGGTGTCCTGCTCTTCGATCCGGAAGGGGATACCCAAATTCTGCAAATAGTCGGGAAGAATATGCGCGGGATAGCCAGGGTGTTTTTGATCGAGATTGAACGCGAACAGATCAAACGGCACTGGGCATTTTTCGCGCAGCTTCAACAACACATCGAGCATGCCATAACTGTCCTTTCCGCCGGACAAGCACACCATCACCCTGTCGTCGGCCTCAATCATGTTGAAGTCGGCAATCGCCTGACCGGTCAGCCGACGCAGGCGCTTGGTGAGTTTATTGGCCTCGAATTGCTGCTTTTGAGAGGCAAGATGGTTGGCGGTTTGCATGGAAGCTATTTTACCGCGCCGGGCGCTGGTCCCTGAGTATAAAAACGCAGAGCAAGCAAAGGGGAGCGTTTTAGAACGTTTTTGGCCTGAAACGCGCGCCAATGCTTGATGTACTAAAATTATGCACAGCCGGTCCGCTGGGCGTAGGTTGGGCCAAGCGCAGCGTTCCCACGCGAATGCGTTACGTGGGCAGGTTGCGCTTTGCCCACCCCGCTGTATTCAGAGCGCGATTCCTCTACCGCCATCGACTGCGAGGATTTGCCCTGTCATATACGGTGCATCGAGCATGAGAAACTTCACTGCGCCCGCAATGTCAGCTGGCGTGCCGACCCGTTTGAGCGGCGCTTGCTGGACGATGCGCTCCCGTTCAGCGGCCGGATAATCAGTAGTGCCATCCGGCCAAAGGATCGCACCGGGTGAAACGCCATTAACGCGAATGTCAGGGCCCAACTCCAGCGCCAACGAACGTGTAAGGCTCGCGAGTCCTGCCTTGGTCACAGAATAGACTACGAAGTCTTTGAGCGGGCGCTCGGCATGGATATCGACAATATTGACAATGTTGCCCTTGGTTTTGCGCAGATATGGCACGGCCGCTTGCGATAAAAACAGTGGTGCCTTCAAGTTGGCACCGATGAGCTCATTCCAATTGCCTTCGTCAATGTTGCCGATTGGCGTCGCGTAGAAAGCCGATGCATTATTGACCAAACCATCGAGGCGGCCAAATACGGAAGCGGCACGATCTATCAAGCCTTTGAGCGCGTTGTGAGCCAACAGATCGCCCTGTAACACGGACGCGGATTTGGCGCGATCATTGTTCAGTTCGAGCGCCAGCGCGTCGGCTTCCGGGCGCGAGACGTTGCAATGCACGATGATGTCCATGCCCGCCGCGTGCAAGGTGCGCGCGATGGCGGACCCGACGCGTTTGGCAGCGCCGGTTACGATGATCGCGGGGCGGGATTCGGTTTTGCTCATGGGATAATCCAAGGTCATATTTTAACCCAACCCATGCGATCACCATTGCCCCGCAGCCAGTCGCGTCAGCTCCCTGTGCCAGGCGGGGATGCGCTTGTGCATACCCAAGATTGTGCGGCAATGCTGCGCGAAGAAATTGCCAAAGCGAATGGCTGGGTATCCTTTGCCCGCTTCATGGAACTCGCACTTTACGCACCCGGTTTGGGCTACTACGCGGCAGGTGCGCGCAAGTTTGGCGCAGACGGCGATTTTGTCACGGCACCGGAAATCTCTGCGCTGTTCGGTCAATGCCTCGCACAAAGTATTGCCGAGGTGCTACGGGAAACCGGCGGCGACGTACTTGAACTTGGACCGGGTTCGGGCAAACTCGCCAAGGACATCCTGCTCGCGCTGGACGAATTGGCAACATTGCCAGCCAAATATTGCCTTCTGGAGGTCAGCGCTGATTTGCGCGCGCGTCAACAGCAGGCGATTGCAACGTTGCCTCAGCATCTGTCAAGACGCGCTGTGTGGCTTGACCGATTGCCTGAGGATTTCACCGGTGTCATCATCGCCAATGAGGTACTCGATGTCATTCCCGTGCACCTGGTTACGTTTTCGTCCGGCGGAAGCTATGAGCGTGGCGTTGCGGTGAAAGATGGCGCGCTCACATGGCAGGATGTTGCGCTGCCAACGACGCTCAAAAATTTAGTAGCCGAACTACAAGCGAAGAATCTCGGTCAGGTGCCGCCGGACGGCTATCTCACCGAAGTCGCGCCAGCCGTGAAGGGACTCGTGAACAGCCTTGCACGTGCGGTAAAGCGGGGCGCGCTGATCTTTATCGACTACGGTTTTCGCGGGGCCGAGTTCTATCATCCCAGCCGCATCACCGGCACCCTGATGTGTCACTACCGGCATTACGCGCATACCGATCCGTTTTTGTATCCGGGACTGCAGGACATTACCGCACATGTTGATTTTACTGCGGTTGCAGACGCGGGCAGTGCCGCCGGATTGGAATTGCTCGGTTACACGACGCAGGCAAACTTCCTGCTGGCGAGCGGGCTGACGGATCGATTGCAGCCGATGCAGGCAACTGCGGACTCAGCCGCTGTCGCAAACTATCTGTCGCTGACCAATCAGGTGCAGCGTCTGGTTTCACCCGCGGAGATGGGGGAATTTTTCAAGGTCATCGGCTTCGGCAAAGACTTGGCGTCACCGATCACGGCGTTTCAAAGCGCGCGTCCAATGCCGCTGTAATGATCACCGAAGCCGCCAATGACGGAGTTCGCGTTACACTCACGCTAATGACAAAAACAGTCACGTCCCACCACCGTAAACTGAGCAACAGCATTCAGGGAGAACACAAGCATGCCGCAAACAATAGGGGTACCACGCGAAATTTTTCCAGGCGAAAAACGCGTCGCGACCGTTCCTGACGTTGTCGCGAAACTGATCAAACTGGGCTTCGCGGTCTCGGTCGAATCCGCTGCTGGCGAGGCAGCCAATATCAGCGATGACGCCTATCGCGCGGCGGGTGCGACGATTATCGATGGGGCGCCCAATCTGTGGGCCGCAGCCGACATTATTTTCAAAGTGCGCGCGCCAACGGCCGATGAGGTAGGTCTGATGCGCGAAGGCGGCACCCTGGTGAGTTTTATCTGGCCTGCACAAAATCCGGAACTGCTGCAGAAACTCGCCGCGAGGAAGGCCACGGTACTGGCCATGGACAGCGTGCCGCGCATCTCGCGCGCACAAAAACTCGATGCACTATCGTCAATGGCCAACATCGGCGGCTATCGGGCCGTCATTGAGGCCGCACACCATTTTGGTCGGTTTTTCACTGGTCAGATCACGGCAGCGGGCAAAGTGCCACCGGCAAAAGTTTTCGTGATTGGCGCGGGTGTTGCCGGATTGGCGGCGATTGGCGCAGCCTCCGGCCTGGGTGCCATCGTGCGCGCCAACGACACCCGCCCCGAAGTGGGCGATCAAATCAAGTCGCTGGGCGGTGAGTTCGTCCCGGTCGAATACGTGGAGGAGGGCACCGGTGTTGGCGGTTATGCCAAGGTGATGAGCGAGGGATTCCAGAAGGCGCAGAAAGAAACCTTCGCGAAACAGGCGAAGGACGTCGACATCATTATTACCACCGCGCTTATTCCCGGCAAGCCCGCGCCGAAGCTGATCACGGCCGAAATGGTGCAGTCGATGAAGCCCGGCAGCATCATCGTCGATATGGCCGCCGAACAAGGCGGCAACTGCGAATTGACCGAGCCCGGCAAGGTGGTTGTCAAGCACGGGGTAACGATCATTGGTTATTCTGATTTGCCGAGTCGTTTGCCAACACAGGCGAGCACGCTGTACGCGACCAACCTGTTCCGCCTCTCCGAGGAGCTGTGCAAGGCCAAGGACGGGGTATTCAATGTGAATATGGACGACGAAGTGATTCGCGGCACCACCGTGATCAAGGCAGGCACGGTCACCTGGCCGCCTCCTGCGCCGAAACTCTCAGCAGTGCCGGCGCTAACCAAGCTTGCTGGTGCCGTGATGGTCGTCCCGGCCAAAAAGGGTCACGGGCATGCCGCTGCGCCGATGGCGGCCAACAAGCTCGCCATCATGTTCGCTGTCGCCGCAGCCGTGTTCTGGTTTATCGGCGCGAACGCCCCGGCCGCGTTCCTGGGCCACTTCACCGTATTCGTGCTGGCATGTTTCGTCGGCTACATGGTGGTCTGGAACGTCACACCCGCGCTGCATACGCCGCTGATGAGCGTGACCAACGCGATCAGCAGCATCATCATTATTGGTGCTTTGGTGCAAATCGCGCCACCGGCGATGGCGGGCTTGGTCGGACAAGGCAGCAGACCCGACGAGATTATTCGCTGGCTTGCCGTTGCAGGCATCGGTCTCACTGCCATCAATATGTTCGGTGGCTTCGCCGTCACCCAGCGCATGCTGTCCATGTTCCGTAAATAAGGGAGACGAGAACATGTCTGCAAGTTTGGTTACTGTTTGCTACATCGCCGCCATTATTTTGTTCATTCTGAGCCTTGGCGGACTCTCCAATCCTGAATCGTCGCGCCGAGGTAATCTCTACGGCATGATCGGTATGACCATCGCCGTACTGGCGACTGTTTTCGGCCCGCGCGTCACCAGCGGCGGCATTGCCTGGATTGTTGGCGCGCTGCTGGCAGGCGGCAGTATCGGCATCTATCTGGCGCGCACGGTGCAGATGACGCAGATGCCGGAACTGGTTGCATTCATGCATAGCCTGGTCGGTCTCGCCGCCATGGTGGTGGGCTTTGCGAGCTATATCGATCCGGGTTCCATGTTTGATCTGGTTTCCAGCATGCCGCTGAGCCCGGTTGAGAAAACCATCCACCACGCCGAGGTTTACATCGGCATCCTGATCGGTTCGGTTACGCTGTCCGGTTCAGTCATCGCGTTTGGCAAACTCTCCGGCAAGATCAGCGGCAAACCGCTGTTATTGCCCGGCCGACACTGGCTGAATCTAATCGGCCTGATCGCGGTCATCTGGTTTGGTCGTGAATTCATGCTCGCGCAATCGGTACAGGAAGGCATGACGCCGCTTATCATCATGACGGTTATCGCGCTCCTGTTCGGGATCCACATGGTCATGGCCATTGGTGGCGCAGACATGCCGGTAGTGGTGTCGATGCTGAACAGTTATTCCGGCTGGGCCGCTGCTGCAACCGGCTTCATGCTATCGAACGATCTGCTGATCGTGACTGGCGCGTTGGTGGGTTCGAGTGGCGCGATACTTTCCTACATCATGTGCCAGGCAATGAATCGCAACTTCATCAGTGTCATAGCGGGTGGCTTCGGCACTGGCGGCGGCACTGTTGTGTCAGCAACTGGGGACGGGCAGCCTGCAGGCGAAGTTGTGCCGATCAGCGCGGTCGAAACGGCGGAATTGTTGCGCGACGCAAGGAGCGTGATTATCGTGCCGGGCTACGGCATGGCCGTCGCACAGGCCCAGCACACGGTCAACGACATCACCCGTTATCTGCGCGAAAAAGGCGTCAACATACGCTTTGGCATCCATCCGGTCGCAGGCCGCATGCCTGGCCATATGAATGTGCTGCTCGCCGAGGCAAAAGTGCCCTACGACATTGTGCTGGAGATGGACGAAATCAACGCAGACTTTCCGGCTACCGACGTCGTGATGGTGATCGGTGCCAATGACATCGTTAATCCCGCCGCGCAGGAAGACCCGAACAGCCCTATTGCCGGCATGCCGGTGCTGGAAGTCTGGAAAGGCAAAACCTCAATCGTGATGAAGCGCAGCATGGCGTCAGGCTATGCCGGGATCGATAACCCGTTGTTTTACAAAGACAACAACCGCATGCTGTTTGGCGACGCGAAGAAGATGCTGGATGAGGTGCTGGCGGCGTTGAAATCCTGAGTGGTGATTGTGCAGATCGCCATTGAGCGCGGCGTTCGGAGCAAAAAAGGCTGTGAAGGCGCGCCAATAATGGAGTGCATAAGTGACATTGCAGGCAACCACAGCCTTAATGTGAACTATGTCTTGGGTGCGGATTGCGCATGCTATTTGAGGGCAATTTACAACCGCTCATCTGAGTCGCGTCAGGTGCCAACCTCAGGTCGTCTTAGTCACGCAATTTTTGCCAACGGTAAATACAAGTTCACGCACGTCCCACCAACCTTGAGCGACAGGAATTCCACTGTACCGTGCAGCTTGGCTGCGCGGCTTTTCATGTTGTCCAATCCGCGTCCAGAAGAATTGCTGGCAGCTAGCCCAATACCGTCATCGGTCACGCGTACGAACACGCGTGCGTTGGCGTAGTCCACTCCGGTAGAGAGGGTGATGCGCTTGGCGTGCGCGTGCTTAAGTGTATTGGTGAATGCTTCCTGCACAATACGCAACACGCTACGCACATTTTCAGGGTCAAGGTAAGTCAGTGGCGGCAGATCGCTCACCGCCCATTCAAGCGAAATCCCCGCCGCCTGCAGGCGTGGCTCCAGGCGGTAACGCAGATTTCCCAGCACCACCAGAAGATCGCTTTCTACCGCTTCTAGCGAATCGATGGTGAGCTTTAACTCATCGATACAATCGGCCAACGTTTCTTCGAGCTGGTGCTGCGAGAGTGAACTCACGCGAGCCAACGCCAGCGTGGACATCAGGTGCGAACCGATGCCGTCGTGCATGTCGCGCATCAGGCGTTGCCGTTCCTCGGCGGTGGTGCGCTGCTGGTCGAGCGCGCGCAGGCATTCGTAGCTGTGGGCCAGCTCGCGCTCGCGTTCGTGTACGCGCGAGACCAGCTCGGCGTTGAGCGATTCGTGCTGTTCCAGGACATCAACGTAGCGGCGAATCAACAAAATGGCGACGGCAAACAATATCAGCGGACCGCCAAGCGGCAATAGGTAAAGCGTGTCGAAATCGAGCCGCTCCTGGTAATTGATCAAGTCGTGCATCGCCAGCAAGAAATTGATCACCATTGCCGCAAGCAACGTGAGATTTTCCAGCTTTGGCACGCGGGTTAGCGCACGACCAAGAATGACGAGCATGACCAGCGAAACCACTGTGTTGACG
The DNA here is from genome assembly GCA_046589675.1 of Usitatibacteraceae bacterium. Taxonomy (GTDB): domain Bacteria; phylum Pseudomonadota; class Gammaproteobacteria; order Burkholderiales; family Usitatibacteraceae; genus UKL13-2. Next base: position 2,636 of record JBKJVA010000067.1, on the reverse strand, counting down.
ACGTATAGCGCAACCACAACGCTTCCACTGGATGAGAGCGCCAGTAATGCGGTCGATGCGATGGCAAATATTGCTGTGAAGCGTTCGAATCGGGGCGAGGTCTGCCCGCAGAATCGCAATACGAAGTAGGTTTGTGTCGCCATCATCCACGAAATCGAGGGTGCGGCAAACACCCATCCCCAAGAATCGATGTCGCGTGCGAATGTGTGCCAGAGTCTGGCGATCGTGGCCAGACAAAGCAGCGCAAAAAATCCAAAGACGGTTTCTTGCCGCCTGCTCGCCCAAAGCGCGATCGATAACATTGCCGTCAGCCCAAGCAAGGTCGCGATGAATTTGGGTGCAGTCGATTGAAACAAGATGCGGCGTTCAAACAGTTCGCGCATCTGTAGTTCTTCGCCAATATGTACTCGTGACAAACCAGCCCGCGACATGCGGTCAGGGTGCAGCCGGATCAAAATTTCGTTCCGACCCGCCTTGAGCATGCGCGGGGGCACCACGAACATCTGCGCAAGGTTCCAGCTTAATTCGCGTTTTTCCAGATTGCCGCTCACGCCATGCAGGACTCCATTTACGTGGAGCGCGATGTTGTTGGTAATGCGGGGAATATAAATCGCCTGCTGTGTCGCAGGCGCACTGGCGAGATCGAAATATAGTCGGTACCAGCCGAGACGGCTGCGATCGCGCATCATTTTTCCCCAGCTATCGGGGAGCGCAACGTTTTCCCAGACTGTATCTTTGCCAGGTTGCCCCATTTCACCTGTTGAAACAAATTGAGCTTCGGCCAGTTCCATGGCAATGCTTGTTAGAGAGCGCGACGCCAGAACATTTGCTGGCGCCGACGTTTGACTGTGTGAAGGGCCTGCTGTTGTCAGGAAAGCAGCAAGGAGGATCGACGCCCAACCGTGGCGCAGCGACGTGAACAAGCTACAACGTACGGATGAGGCCCATCCGGTTGGCTTCGAAAACCGCTTCGCCGCGCGAATGCACCGCGAGCTTGCGGTAAATCTTTTTGACATGGCTGGTCACGGTGTGCGGCGAGATGCTCATCAGTTTGCCCATTTCAGGATAGTTGAAGCCCTTCGACGCGAGGTGCAGAATTTCGCGTTCGCGATCGGACAACGCCACGCTGGAGGTCTCGTCGTCCACATTTTCTACGGCGCTGGTGGCCGGCACCGCCTGAGTCTGGAAACGTTTAAGCAGCCGCCGCGCGATGATCGGGCTGATCGGTGAGCCGCCATTGATCAATTCGCGAATGCCGGAAAGGAAGCTCTCCTCCGAGGCATCCTTGAGCAAATAGCCAGCAGCGCCCGCCTCGATGGAAGCCAATACGTGCTCTTCGTCTCCAAAAACGGTGACAACCATGCACTCACAAGTGGGCAACGTCTGACTGGCGTGCCGGATCACTTCGATACCACTGACATCGGGCAGTCCCAGATCCACCAGCAGCACGTCTGGCTTCCTCAGGTCCAGCATGGCGAGACCCTCTCCACCAGTGCCGACGCTCGCCACGACTTCGAAGGAGGCATCGTTGGCCAGCATCGCTGTATAGCGCGCGCGAAAGGCAGGGTCATCTTCAACGATTAGAACGCGGGGCATATTATTTTATTGTGCAAGTCGAGCGCTGATTGTAAGCCCGCACCCGACAGGACAAACATCCCCTGATCGTGGCAGCGCGGATGCGTGACCAATTTTCCTTCAACCACTGCAGAGATGCATTAAAGGAGTAACTCCAGCATTGACGGACTTCGCCGGTTGAAACTGTCCGGAAAAGCGCGCCAATGCTAATAGTATTTGGCCGTGATCAAGGTATGAGCACCGTCGACCCGGTGGTCTTTCTCGCCTCCAGATCGCGATGGGCGAGTGCCGCGTCTTTAAGTGCATAGCTCTGATTGACTTCGATCCTGACGATTCCGCGGCCCACGACATCGAACAGATCGTTTGCGGTCGCGATCAGCTCTTCGCGGGAGGCGACGTGGGTATCGAGTGTGGGGCGGGTCACGAACAACGAGCCTTTGCCAGCCAGGACGCCCAGATCAAGCGGTTCTACCTTTCCCGAGGCGTTACCGAACAATGCAACCAGCCCGCGAGGTCGGACGCAGTCGAGAGATTTCATGAAAGTGTCTTTACCGACACCGTCGTATACCACGGCGCATTTCTTGCCGCCGGTGATCTCCGCCACGCGCGCGACAAAATCCTCGCTGCGGTAATTGATAACATGGTCGCAGCCGTTGGCTTTGGCGAGCGCTGCCTTTTCTTCGCTACCTACTGTGCCGATGACGATAGCGCCGAGGTGTTTGGCCCATTGACAGAGAATCAGCCCGACACCGCCGGCGGCCGCGTGAAACAGGATGGTGTCGCCGGATTTGACGGTATGCGTGTGGCGGATCAGGTACTGGGCCGTCATGCCTTTGAGCATCATCGATGCAGCTTGCCGGTCGGTCACCCCGTCAGGAATTTTCACCACCCGGTCAGCAGAAATCAGCCGAGACTCCGAGTACGACCCGATCGGCGCCGAAGCGTAGGCGACCCTTTCGCCAATTTTGAGGTCCGTGACAGCGGCACCGACGGCCTCCACGACGCCTGCAGCCTCGCGGCCAATGATACTGGGCAGCGGTATTTTATACAGACCGGTACGA